>JBOHJQ010000026.1:0-37371 GCA_050728655.1 Methylocella sp. | reverse complement strand
TGCCTGAACTCGGCACGCTCGGCCGCAGAGAGATCGCGGCGCTCGCCGGTCTTGCCCCTTGGACGCGGCAATCCGGCGCATGGCGAGGCAAGAGCTTCATCGGCGGCGGCAGATCGAGCGTGCGCGCGGCGCTGTTCATGGGCGGAGGAAGCTTTGTGACCAAAGGTTCCGGAGGCGAGCTCGTCGCGGCGCGGCACAATCCGGCGCTGAATGCCTTCAAGCAACGGCTTATCGACGCCAGCAAGCCAAAACTCGTCGCGATCATCGCGGTGGCGCGCAAGCTGTTGACCATCTCTCTGGTCAGGCTCTCTCGATGGAGCGAGCTTCGGCTCGGCTCCGTCTCGAGACGAGCCTTCCCTACGCTCAACGCCATGCTGCGTGACGCGAAGCCCTGGCAAGAAATCGGAGAAAAGGAGCTGGCTCATGCCAAAGCTTAGATCTGATGATTGCCCAAAGTCTGCGCCGGTTGGACGGGTCAAGGCGAACGCCGCGACGCGGGAGGGCGGAAGCGCTCGGCCCGGACGCGGCCGACCGGGGCAGACAACAATTCCATCAGCAGATCTGCCTTGACTCGCAAGACAGTCGCCGAGGACTGGGACCAGTTGGTGCAGTCCTGGGAAAAGCAGCGCGGCGATACCGAGTCATTTCAGGCGGAGTTCCGCGTGCGGCGTGACGACGGCTCGCAGCGCTTCTGCGTTGGCACGGCAGTGGCAATTGCGGAAGGCGGACAGATCCTTCGACTGAGCGGCGTGACGGCCGACATCACTGATCGGAAGGAGTCCGAGAGGCATCAGAGTTTGCTGGCTCGGGAAGTCGATCACCGCGCCATGAATGTGCTCTCCGTGGTGCAGTCGATTGTCCACCTCACCCGGGCGGACGACATTGAAACCTACGTCGCCGCCATTGACGGTCGTATCCAAGCATTGGCGCAGTCCCACGTGTTGCTCTCCCGGTCACGTTGGCAGGGTGGGGAATTGGAAAAGCTCGTCGAGGATGAATTTAGGCCCTATCGCGGCGATGCCGACGAACAAGATAAGTTTGTGACATCAGGCCAGAATGTGATGCTTGAGCCAACCACCGCGCAGACCGTGGCGTTGGCGGTGCATGAGATGGTAACCAACGCGGCCAAATATGGAGCGCTTTCGACTCCTCCGGGACGGGTCCGGCTTGCCTAAGATGTCCGGCCGGAACCAATAATACTGCGGTGGATGGAAAATGGCGACCCCCCGTCGAACATCCTGCCAGGAGCGGATTTGGCACGCGGGCGATCAGCGCCATCATCGAATGGCAGCTAGGCGGCGCGGCCACATTCGATTGGCGGCGCGAGGGCCTGCAATGCACGATTTCAAGCCCGCGCCCCGATGTGGTGAAATCAAAGGAGAAGGCGGCTGGCCAAGCCGCGACGCCGCGACATTGACAGCTTTATATGCCGTAAACCGCGGCAGGCACCAGCAAGCGGGCTCATTTTACGCGGGCCGTTTATAAACAACATATACCAACGAAGGCGAATGGCCCGCACTTGACATAAGGCGGCGGTTATCCTATCCCGTCTCCCCCAGGGTTCAATCCCCAGAGGGAGGATTTTCGCCGTGCGTGATTTTGTTTTGTTTATTGCCAGTCTTGCGGGGGCAGCCATCTTGACGGCTCTCGCAATCATGATCCGACCTGAATCACCACTTTGGAAGTTTGTTCTTTGGGGGGGCATAGGGATATTTATAGCGTGCGCTTGCGTACTTCTTATTGATTATAACAGGGCGAACGAACCGAAAGTGTTACTTGGTGGGCTGGGGATCGGCATTGCTTTGGTCATTGGATGCGCCATCGCATTGGTATTTCGCAATCCATCGCCGATTGCTGCCGCGCCGGAGGTTCAAACGCCCCCAGCTTATACGGGGAAAATTGAAGCCGAGAAAGTCGATGTACTGCTATCGGCCAAGAAACACGAAGCCGCGAGAATAATTGAAATTGGCGATTCAGGTGCGCAGTTTCTATTTACAGGCGCAGAGGGCGCCCCTCTTTTCCAATTCGCTGAAAACTACAATTTGATAATTGAGTCGATTGACAGAAAGGTAAAAGTATCAACGCAAATCAGAGACCAGACCAGGAAAATGGTGGCGGAGCTTATTCGTAACGAATGGAAAGTTGCACCTCCGCCTAAAACTTGGGATCGAAACTATAACAGGAGCGCGCTAGAGGTAAAAGACGAAGGTGGAAACGTAGTCTTGCAAGTAAGGGCACTTCCCGATCGGATACAAATTCAGGGTGAGTGGTGGCAAGACGAAAGCCGCGGCGTCCGTTTCGTCAGTAACCCAAATGGTGCGGGCGGCTTGATTGTAATTTTTGGAACGGGATTCGGACCAGAACAGGCACCAATGATACAGCCGATTTTTGTGTATCCAAGCGAAATGCATATGGGGGAATTACGACAATGATTCCCTCAGCATCCCTTGATTGCCGTTCCGAAGATGTCGGCGTTCTCCCGATTGTTGTAGCGGAATTGGAACTCAGCGACATACAGCGGCATATACTTGCGGCTCATTTTGTGGAATGTGCCGACAACGCCGCGCTTGAAGATCGACCAGAAGCCTTCGATCGTTTGCGTGTGGATCGCGCCGATGACGTATTGGCCCCTGGAGTGATCAATGGTGGCGTGCGGATAGTCAGTGAGGCCCCTGTAGCCCGTCCACTGATCTGTGCAAAGCAAGCTGACTTTATGCGAAACCGCTTCGCGGACAAAGGCGGTGAGAGTGTTAGAGCGAACATTATCGACAACGCGAGCGATCACATTGCCCTTGCGCTTGACGGCGCCAACGATTGGGGTTTTGCCGGTACCAATGCCGCCCGTACCGCTGCCTCCGCGCTTGTCCCAATGCCGATTCTTGGCCAAGCCGCCGACGAATGTTTCATCAACTTCTACAATGCCGCCAAGTTTCCCGATATCCTCAATGAGGGCGACACGGATTTTGTGGCACATGCCCCAAGCCGTCTTGTACGAACCGAACCCCATATACCGGAAAATTTGCAGCGCACTCATGCCTTTCTTGCTGGTCAGCATGAGATGGGCGACGCGAAACCAGTCCTTGAGCGGCTTGTTTGTGTTTTCAAAGATCGTCCCAGCAATGACCGAAAACCGATAGCCCATAGAGCCGCCAGGAGCGCATTGCGCGCACTGCCAATGCCATTTCCGCGATGGCAGCTCATATACGGCCGGATTGCCACAGCGCGGGCAGCGAACGCCTTCCGGCCAACGGCGTGCCTGCAGATATGCCTTGCAGGCATCTTCGTGCGGGAACATCGCCTCGAACTGAGACGCGGTAAGCTGATGAACTGGCTTCGGTTGCTTACGGTGCGCCATGGTGTCCTTCCTTTGATGAAAGGATATTGCCATGTTTAGAGGCTTATGTCAAGTGCGGCATAATCGCCTCTTCTAGCTACGTTCGGTAATCGAAGAAGCCGCGCTGGCGTTTTCATTCTAGCGGTGCGACAGGGCGCGTGGCGCCCACGCCGCGATCAGTTGGCGCCGCCCGCCGCGATGCCCGCCCGCACCTCAAATTGATATCCGGCGATTTGCCCGGCCGCGTAGGCATCGGCCAATACACGTTTCCTGAGGCCCCGGCTTTTCACGTGGAACGAGAGACCGAGCTTTGCCAGCTCGTCATCGATGACCGAGGTTTTCAGCGGCACGAGATCACGTCCGGACGAGGTCAGGTTGCAAGCATCGCGCTCGGCTTTCATGGCCTTCAGCTTCCCGCTGATCCCTTGCGACAGCCCGGTGTGAAAGGAATTCACGGCGTTGCGCCGCTTGCCCGTTTCCGAACCGGCATAGATGGCGCCAGTCTTGAACCGCGCGGTTTCCGTAGCGAAGGTCACGCCAATGAGATCGTAGAGGAAACGGGCGGCCTCGACATCGGCTGGAAGACCGAAAAACACGTGGCGGAGCGAGCCGGCCGGGGTCGTTTCGCCCCACACCTTGCAGTCGCAAAAGACGGCAAGGCTGGGAACGCAGGCGTCGAAGATATCGCGCCGGCGGCGCCCGGTGTCGATGACGAAGCCTTCGCAAGCCTGCCGGCGAAGCTCGATTTCGCTGAGCGACAAGCCATGGCGATCGAGGAGCTCCGCAACCTTGTTTGCCGAAGCAAGGGCTTCTTGCTCGGTGCAGCCTTGATCGACCGTCTTAGCGCGTAGCGCCCGAATGCGTTGCACGACCCTGGCAAGATCCTCATCGCCAGGTCTGGCGCCGGCGTGGGTCGTTACGAGAAGCAGGCGTTTCAGATGATCGAACAGGGCGCGCACCGCGAAAGGGAGCCAATTTCCGGCGATGCCACGCTCGATCGCCGCGGCCACGCGATCGAGCGGCGCCGCGTCCCCGCCGATCCCAACGGCGGCGCGCCGCTGCATGGTCTCCATTTGGATCGACGCCAACCGCGAATAGGCATCGGCAAGCGGGCGCTTCCCGCCCTGCCGCGCCGCGATCGAGATTGCGAGCGCCTCGAGGAGACAGTCCACGGAAGTCAGACTCCTCGCCGCGTTCTCACTGCCTAACGAGGGCTCGGCATCGCTCGCAAGCTTGGCCCAGGCGTGGGCGATCGAATCGATTTCGTAGTCTTCGGGTTCGAAGAGCAACGGATCGTCCTCCGTTTCAGGGAAATGGTTCAGGCCCAGGATTTGTGGCGCGCCGTGCCGCACGACATGCCGATAGACAGCGGCGGCGCGGCGCGGCGGATTGACCACTCCTTTGCCCGGCCGCACAAATCCCATCGCGACCGCGAGTGCCGCGTCGTCGAGCGGCGTCAGCGGACCCGCGGTCGCAAAGATTCCGCAAGGAAGCGGGCAAAGCCGCGCGGCCAGGGCGAACCCTGTGGCTGCAACCGGGATGGCGCGATCGAGAACCGACAATATTTTCCCCGTCGCCATATCCTCGGCCGGCAAAACTCCTTCGCGAGCGGAAGAGCGGATGCGCAACAGCCGGAAGCTCGCTTGTTGCAGGGCCGCCAACGCGTCCCGTTCCTTTCCGTTGGCGGGTTTGTGCAGCCGGACCTGCCGGTCAACCGCCGTAGTGCCGCTCAGAGAGGGGGCAAACGTTGCGAGCTCCAAAGCCAGGCTCAGGGCTTGCGCGACAGTATCGGCGCTGTGGGGATCACCTTGATCGAGGTTTGCCCGCGCGAGCCATTGATGGGCGGTGTCCTCCACCTTTGGTTTGACGGTGAAGCCCATGGCTTCGACGCCGAACCTGGCGATCAATTCTTGCAAGCGCACCGCATGGTGCAGTGGGTTTGGCACATTGGCGGCGCGGGCGCCTTTTGCATCCACCTTCGACCCTCCTCGAAAACAGCCAGTTCCTCGCGACTAGCACGGGATTTGCCGCGCCTCGTTACGCGCGTCCGCTTATCCACCAAAATTGCTGCCGCGAATGGCGCCGCGCTTGCCGCGTCATCTTGTTTAGAGGATGCCGGTCTTAGAGGATCTTGACTTTATGATTGCTGGGCTTGGGGGTGGCCGGTCGTCCGGCACAAGACTGGTCACGGCCAAAAGCCGCACGGTGGCGGCGAAGGTGACCCGCGCGCTGCCTGGCAAGCTCGCCCAGTAATCTAAAATTTACGTATCGATTGTCACCAAACCGCTGTATAGTCTTTAGGACTACAAACGATCTAAAAGTGGCGCTGAAGCGAGAGTGTTCAATCTCGCCCGGCTGCAGGCCAAAAATGAAATTGTGGGAGGAGAATGCAATGAGACGCTACGGTAAATTATTGGTTTTGGCCGCGCTTGGCGCGGTTTTGGTTGCGAGCGGGCCCGCTTTCGCGCGCATGGGCGGCGGCGGTTTTGGTGGCGGGCATATGGGTGGGGGTGGCGGCCACTTTAGTGGTTTCGCCCCCAGGTTTGCTGGTCGGAGCGGGGCAATGAGCCACTTCGATCATCGATTCTTCGATCGGGATCACCGCTTTCGTCGATTTGGCCGCTTCGATCGGGATGACCGCTTTTTCTTCCGCCGCGGCTTCCGTCGCGGCTTGCTCGCGAACGGTTTCTGGGGCTTGGACGGCGGCTGGAGCTATCCCGATTGGGATAATGCCACTTCGGGATATAATTATCCTAGCTCCGACAATTCCTATTCAACGGGCTCCGCGGACCCGCCTCTCGTGATTCGCGCGAGCCTGGCACCCGCGCAACCCTGCATCATCTCCGTGAAGGCTTGCCAGCTCCATAAGCCGCCCTTTGCTGGCAGCGACTGTTCGTGCAGGATCCCGGGTGGGGCCAGCAGCGAAGTTCCGTGACACACTGATTATTCCGGCTTGAAGAGATGCATTCGGTAAAGATGCGGCCGGGATCACCCCGGCCGTAATTCTTTAACAAATACTCAGAATTGTTTGCTTGCACCGCCCGCCTCCGAGACGGTCGCAACGCCGTCCAAGCTCACGGTTCGAATTCCACCTTTGCGGCCAGCCAATGCGCACGCTGCCGGGGAAGCCAGCTCCTAAGTAAAACAAATTTAATGAAACGTTTCCCTGTTGTTCGCGTTTAGTCACGATAGTGTCATATGATCCTAGGCGGGCAATGGCGGTGGTATGGCGTTTCAGCCACGCATCGCCTGAAAAGGGTCAACGGGAGAAACGCACGTGAAACATTTATTATCGTTGATCGGCGGCGCGGTGCTTTTTCTGGTCTTGGCCCAGGGCGGCCCGGCCCTGGCGTTTGACACCACTACGTCGATCTTCTGCACCGACCCGACGATACCCTTCACCGCGCGATCGATTGCCGCCAAGGAGGGCTATCCCGACCCGGGGAACTGCTACGCATATCCGATGGCCGGTGGTGCCGACTATAAGGCCTTTGGGTCGACGCCGGCGTCTCTCGTCACGGGCCGGAGCGCAGCGGCTGGACAGATAGGAATTTACTGCGCCACGCCCGCGAAGACGTGTGAACTTTATCACGCGTCATTTGTGGGCGGAGGCTGTTCGTGCCGGGTCCCAGGCGGACGTTCGCGGGGTTACGTGTCGCCGTGATCGGCGTGCCAGGACAAAGCATTTGTCCTAAAGTCATGGCCGGGCCAAAACCCGGCCATTGCTGTGTTTCGACCCTTCAAACGCCGAAATAATCGCGGTACCACGCGATGAAGCGCATAACTCCCTCTTTTAAAGACGTTTCCGGGGCAAAGTCGGTCATAGCCAAAAGCAACGAGGTGTCGGCGAAGGTGGCTGGAACATCGCCTTGCTGCATCGCCACGAAATTGCAGTTGGCCCGCAATCCGGCCGCGGCCTCGATGGCGGCGACGAATTCCATCAGTGCTACGGGTGTCCCTGCGCCAATATTGACGATGCGCCAGGGCGCGACGGGAGAAAGGCTGTCTGCCGTCACGGGCGGCCCTCTTCCCAGCACCAAGGGCGGCGGATGGCCGAGCAGCCGGAGCACCGCTTCGACGAGATCGTCGACAAAAGTGAAATCCCGGCTCATATTTCCGTGATTGTAAATATCGATGGGGCGGCCTTCGAACAGCGCGGCGGCGAATTTGAAAGGCGCCATGTCCGGGCGGCCCCAAGGGCCGTAGACCGTGAACAATCGCAACATTGTGATTGGAATTTTGAAGAGATGGCTGTAGGCGTGCGCCATTTCCTCGTTCGCCTTTTTCGAGGCGGCATAGAGCGTCAAGGGATGATCCGCCCGGTCCGTCTCGCGAAACGGGATCGTCGCGTTCGCGCCATAGACCGAGGATGTCGAAGCCATGAGCGCGTGGGCCGGCGGCGCACGCCGCATCACTTCCAGGAGATTGAAGGTTCCAGTCAGATTAGCGTCGACATAGGCGCGCGGATTGTCGAGGCTGTAGCGCACTCCGGCTTGCGCGGCGAAATGGCAGACCGCATCGAAGCCGTTGCCATAAATGCCGGCAAGCACGGCGAAATCCTCGAGCATCGCCTCATACCCGGAAAAACGCGGCCTATGCCGCAATATCTCGTGGCGACGCAGCTTGAGGTTGCGGTCATAGTAAGGCGTTAAACCATCGACGCCTACAACATCATGGCCTTCGTCGAGAAGGCGGCAAGCTATGTGAAACCCGATGAAGCCGGCACTGCCGGTGACGAGAATACGCATTGTTCGCGATCACGAAGTTGGGTTTTGACGGCCCGCGCGAACGTCGGTGAAGCCTTTGGCACGCGGGGAATGACAGTACGTCGCATGAACGCCCCGCGATTACCACGTCGAATGCCGTCCTTGCCGGTAGGCGATTATTGGAAGTCGATCAGCTTGGCCGGCATGTGATTGAGAGATTCTGCGATCCCGCCCAGCACGATACATTGGCGCGCGCCAAGCGAAATCTCGGCAGGAGGATTGTTATGAAGCCTGCCACAGCTATCTGCACAGTAATGTTTGTCGCTACACCGGCCGTCGGCTTCGCTCAAGATAGGTCTTATCCCGACTTTGGATCGATCGCTAAGACCGGAGTACCTGCCCCGGAAAACGGACCTGCGCCGGCTGGCCGTCCAATTGCGCCGCGTACCGGTCTCGACGCGGCAGTGAAGCGGACGCGGCAAGAGGTCAAGATGCTGGACGATCTCTTCAAGAACGCGATGGTCCTGATTGACGGGCATTATGTAAAAACGCCGTCTGACTTTCCTGCGGCCACCGCGGCCAAGGCGCTGTGGGCCGCGCTGAAGAAAGATGGGTGGTACGATGTGCGGATACTCGGGCTTACCGATGTGACAGGGGATCCGGATGATGCACCCAGGGACGCTTTCGAACTGGCGGCCGCGAAGAAGCTGCTTGCCGGACAGACGCCGGACGAAGAGATTGTCGAGACGGGTGGAACGCGCTACCTGCGCGTCGCTACGGGAATACCGGTAGTCTCGGAAAACTGGGTCATGTGTCACACGAACTTCAAGGGGAACAAGGGTAACGTCGGGGCGTTATCCTACACAGTGCCTGTGATTGAGTAATCGGAGCGTGAATTGCTTACCTCGCCTGTTCCGCCAAGCGAGGCCGGCGAAACACTTGAGCCGCATTTTCCCACCGATCGCGGAGAAGGGGTTTGACGGCCAGCGCGAACCTCATTAAAGCCTTAGGCATGGTTCTCGCGGGGAGTGAACTACTTCACATGACTGCCCCCCGTTCAGGGGTTGAAGGCCGCGCTCTCCTTAGGCTAACCTTGGCTGTTCGTCGGGTATTTTTGAAAGAGACGTAAAGAGCAAATCAACTCTTTTGGGGTAACGCTGCCGTGCGCCGGGTTTACGCCAGCCCTCGCGCCGCCGCCGGAGCTGGGAGGTCGTTCAAAATGCCCTATTCGCACTTCTTCGACGATGCGATTTCAAAGTTAAAAGGGGAACGCCGTTACCGGGTGTTCGCCGACCTCGAGCGGGACGCAAAGGTGTTTCCGCGCGCCCTGTGGCACGGGCCGGACCGCATCGACGAAGTCGTGATTTGGTGTTCCAACGACTATCTCTGCATGGCCCGGCACCCGCAGGTGATCGATGCGATGACCAAGGCCGCGGTGCGGCATGGGGCCGGTGCCGGCGGCACGCGCAATATTTCGGGGACCAATCATCCCCTCGTCGAGCTCGAAGCCGAATTGGCCGGCCTCCACGGCAAGGAGGCGGCGCTCGTCTTTACCTCGGGCTGGATTTCCAATCTGGCGGCGATTTCCACGATTGGCGATGTTTTGCCCGATTGCCTCATCCTTTCCGATGAGTTCAACCATAACTCGATGATCGAAGGCATCCGCCGCTCCAAGGCGCAGCGGCAGATTTTTCGCCATAACGATCTCGCCCATCTCGAACAGCTTTTGCGCGCCGCCGGGCATGACCGCGCCAAGCTGATCGTATTCGAAAGTCTTTATTCGATGCATGGCACCATCGCGCCGGTCGCGGAGATCGCGGATCTCGCGTGCCGTCACAACGCCATGACCTACATCGACGAAGTGCATGCGGTTGGTCTCTATGGTCCGCATGGCGGAGGCATCGCCGAGCGCGACGGCGTCATGGACCATATCGACGTCATTGAGGGAACTCTCGCCAAGGGATTTGGAACGCTCGGCGGCTATATCGCCGCCAAGGCCTCAATCGTCGATGCCGTGCGCTCGCACGCGCCTGCTTTCATTTTCACTACGGCGCTGCCTCCGGCGGTGGCCGCCGCCGCGACAACCGCCATACGCTTCTTGAAGCAAGGTCAAGGCGAGGAGCTCCGCGCGCAACATCAGCGCCAGGCGATGCTCACCAAACATGCTCTGAGCGCGGCCGGTCTCCCGGTGATGCCAAACCCGTCCCATATCGTGCCGGTGCTCGTTGGCGATCCCGAACTCTGCAAGCGCGCGACCGACATGCTGCTCGATCGCCACGCGATCTATATCCAGCCAATCAATTATCCGACGGTCGCCAGGGGCGGCGAGAGATTGCGCATCACGCCAAGTCCCTTGCACACTGAAGCGCATATCGCGCATCTCGTGGAAAGCATGACCGATGTCTGGCGAACGCTCGGGCTGCCTTTCGTCGAGCCGGCCAAAATCCTCGAGTTCAAGCGCGAGAGCGACGCGCGCTGCACATTCCCGGAGTTCAAACGCGCCGCCGAATGAGCCTCGTTTTGGCTTAGATTCGGTGCAGGCGTGGTCATTCAACGTGCTGGAAGACCGCGATGCCCTGGCCGGGAATTTTCGTGGGGTTTTGCTCCCGCAGTCTTTTGTTCTCGCGGCGATCACGGGTTGGTGCGCGCCGGGCAGTAGAGTAACGAGCCGAGGGAGCTGGGTGGTCTCTGTTACCCGAGTTGGTTCGGGCCAACCCGGAAAGTCGACCGACTCGGAGTCTACGATCGACCAGCTTGCTCGACTGTGCGTTAGCTGGCGTGAACGGGGAGGATGGACTGAAGCTGACCTGGACGAACTTCCCGCGGAAGAGCGAGATGTATTGGACCTAAGGGCTGGCCAGCACTTCTGACCGGTCAAGACAAATTTCTTGGATCGCAAAAATCATTCGTTCTCCGTGCCTAATATTCGCGACTTTCGTTCCTATATCTTTATCAGTTCACCGGACCGGCGGGGGCAGTGCGCATCTATGGGTAAATGAAGGAATTTCGTGGCTCACGCGGAGCGATGCGCCATTCGTTCGCACTCCTTCCATCTCCGCGCCTATGAAGGTGCTTCAGCTCATTGCTATGGCTCAGCCGGATTTTGATTCCGCGCCGATCGGGGGTCGCCCGTCAGATGGACGGATACATCACCTGCGGTAGCGCGACCGCGCAGAATCATGGGAACACCGATGACCCTCCATTTTCCGAACGTAAGCCGACATTACAATCCGACGCAGCGCTGCGTCTGCTTCTGGGGTCACGACTCGGCGGTCGAGATATCTTTCCAATTGGAGGAGGAAGCCCTTTGTAAGATAAGCCCCTATGTGGAGCGCAACGAAGTGTCGTTGCTGCACGTCTTCGACGTCAATCGCGTCCGAATCCAAGAAGCCGCCAGCGTTGCTTATTCGCGGCTGCGGCGGAATTATCATCGACTGTCGGCGTCGGATTTATTGGAACCGATCCATCGAGGGAGAAAACGCAGCCAGAGGTGACCGAAACGGCAATCGCGAGGCCAAGCGAACATTCCGCCGAAGACGAATTGCGCGCCGCAGAGACAGAGGCCCAAAACCCTGCCATGCCCCGCCAAATCCGGGCAAAACCTTGGCAAGAGACCGAAGATGAAGCCAAAAGGCCACGAAATGACGGAGCTTTCACAAAAACACCGGCGTCATCAGAAGGAGCCCGGAGTGGCTGGTGGAGCCAGGCGGAATCGAACCGCCGACCTCTTCAATGCCATTGAAGCGCTCTCCCAACTGAGCTATGACCCCGGCCCACCCATTCCCGCAAAGTCCGCTTGGATTGGACTTTTGTCGGCGGCGGTCCCGCTAGCCGCCGAATGCGCGGCGGCTGTATAGCCTCAACCGCCGCGCTTCACAAGCTACACATCAGCGTTCTTCTTCGTCCCCGATCTCGCCATCGATGAGATCGCCGACGTCGTCGGCATCTTCTTCCTCTTCCTCGAGGAAAGGATCGTCGGCGGCTTCGATCTCGACATCGTCATCCGCCACGGCCGCAACCTTGTCCTCACCGGCATCGGCTTCCTCGAGCGGAACCAGCACGGTTTCGGCGCCGGCTGGCGTGTCCTCGTCATCGGCCACGGCCGCGTGATGGGCCGCGCGCGACAGCGCCGCGGCATGAAAAATCGTCCCGCATTTCGGGCAAATGACGGGCGATTTGTTCAGATCGAAGAAGCGCGCGCCGCAGTTCTGGCACTGATGCTTGTTTCCAAGTTCGGGTTTGGCCACGGAACCTACCTCTGGAAGGGGCGGGAGCCTGCCGTGCCGGGGCCGCCGCCGCGAAACCTTGCGGTCCGGTTAGTGCTGCAAGGCTCGCCTGTCAAATGCAAGTTGAACTAGGGCAGCAGGTTAATGACAGGCGGCCCGCCGCCATGTTACCAGCGATGCTAACGCGCGAGGCAACTTGAGAGGCGGACTTGTCTTTTCGCGCCTGTCCACCGGGGAGGCTTCGATGGAGACCCTAGCGGCCGCGCTCGCCACCCGTGCCGGGGGGCCATTGCGCGGCCGGGTGAAGCCGCCGGGCGATAAGTCGATTTCGCACCGGGCCCTGATTCTCGGCCTCCTCTGCGTCGGCGAGACCGAAACCGTGGGCCTGCTCGAAAGCGGCGACATTTTGCGCACGGCAGCCGCCTGCGCGGCGCTCGGCGCGAAAGTGGAGCGGCGCGGCGAAGGCCGCTGGAGCGTCCGGGGCTGCGGGATCGGCTCGCTCCTCGCGCCGCCCGCACCCCTCGATTTCGGCAATTCGGGAACCGGAATGCGTTTGATGATGGGCGTTGCCGGCGGCCATGCGATAACCGCGACTTTCGACGGCGATGCCTCCTTGCGAAAGCGCCCGATGCAGCGGATTCTCGATCCGCTTTGCGCGATGGGGGCCGAAGTCTTGGCGCAATCGCCGGCGGGGCGCTGCCCGATCATGCTCAAAGGGACCAGCGAGCCCGTTCCGATCACGTTTGCTCCCCCTGTTGCCTCGGCGCAGATCAAATCGGCGGTGCTCCTTGCCGGTCTCAATTCTCCCGGCCGCACGACCGTGATCGAGGCCGAGGCCAGCCGCGACCACACTGAAAAAATGCTGAAGGTTTTTGGCGCCTCTGTCGAGACCGAGTCTTTTGCGCGCGGCCAAAAAATAACCCTCGAAGGCCGCCCTGATTTGCGACCCGCGCCAGTGATCGTGCCCTCCGATCCTTCCTCCGCCGCCTTTCCTCTTGTCGCCGCGACGATCGTGCCACGCTCTAACATCATCATCGAGGGGATGATGATGAACCCCTTGCGCACCGGCCTGCTCGCTACCTTGCTCGAAATGGGCGCCCGCATCGACATCCTCGACCGCCGCGCCGAGGGCGGCGAGGAGGTCGCGGATTTGCGGGTGCGCGCGGCGGCGCTCAAGGGCGTCGATGTGCCCGCTGCGCGCGCGCCTTCGATGATCGACGAGTATCCAATTCTCGCGGTTGCCGCCGCCTTTGCCTCGGGTGAGACCCGGATGCGCGGCCTTGCCGAGTTGCGGGTCAAGGAATCCGACCGGCTCCGCGCGGTGGCCGATGGCTTGCGTCAAGCGGGGGTCGCATATCAAATTGCCGGCGACGATCTGATCGTCGAGGGCCGCGCCGGCGACGTTCCGGGAGGCGGCTTGGTGGCAACCCATCTCGATCATCGCATCGCGATGAGTTTTCTTTGCCTAGGCCTCGCCTCGCGCAGGCCGATGGCGATCGACGATTCGCGTATGATCGCGACGAGCTTTCCGGGGTTCCGGATGCTCATGGAACAGTTGGGGGCGCGATTCCAATGATCATCGCCATCGACGGGCCGGCGGCCTCCGGCAAGGGCACGCTGGCGCGCAATCTCGCCCGGCATTTTGGCCTGCCGCATCTCGACACCGGGCTGCTTTACCGGGCGACCGCGCGGGCTCTTATCGACGCGGGCCGCGGTCTTTCCGACAAGCACGAAGCTGCCGCCGCGGCGCGGGGTCTAACGCTCACCGGTTTTGACGAAATTTCGCTGCGCGGCCGCGAGATGGCGGAAGCAGCGTCGATTGTCGCCGCCATTCCGGAGGTCCGTGCGGCCCTCGTTGAACTCCAGCGGGCGTTCGCGCGCAGCCCCGGCGGCGCCGTCCTCGACGGCCGCGACATCGGCACCGTGATCTGTCCCGAGGCGTGCCCAAAAATATTCGTCACCGCGAGCGCCGACGCGCGGGCCGCACGCCGGGCCTTGGAACTGAGAAGTCAAGGCGAAGAGGCCGACTACGCGGCCGTGGTGGAAGAGATCTTGCGGCGCGACGCGCGCGACAAGAACCGCGCCACGGCGCCCTTGATGGCGGCCAAGGACGCCATTGTCCTCGATACGACCACGCTCGACGCGGCAGCGGCGTTTCAGGCCGCGCTCGCCATCGTGATGGGCTGCGCCGCCCGCGCGGGGGTTGCAAGCGCGCGGGGGTAAGCCGGGCCGCCCGCGAAGACTCTTTGTCAATCGTACTATCTCGAAAGAGCCTCCAATCGTCCCTTGCCGAATCTTGGACGAGCCGCCATACTGAGAGTGGGCCGAAGGTTTAGGGAGGCGCCGCTGGCCAATTTCAAGAACAACGACGAATTGAGGGCGTGGCTGCGAACTCATCCGCGCGAGGTTTCGGTTGCGCTCGTCGCGCGCGCGGCCTTGCGCGCCTTGCCGATCGTGCTGACGGCAGAGCGCGAGGGCTATATGCGCGACGTCGTTTTGCCGGTTTTCCGTGCCGCGGCCGTTGCATGGGCCGCTGGCAAATATCCGGCCCATGAAACGGAGCTCGCCGCCGCCGCCGCCGCCTATGCCGCCTTTGCCGCCGCCGCCGCTCCCGCCGCCGCGGATGCCTATGACTCCGCCTGTGCCGCCGCCGCCACCTATGCCGCCTTTGCCGCCGACGCCGGCTATGCCGCTGACGCCGCCGCCTATGCCGCCGCCGCCGCCTCCCATGCCACCGACGCCGCCTATTCCGCCGCCGCTGCCGCCCTCGCCATCCGTGGCGACGCCGCCCATGCCGTTGACGCCGACGCCTTCGGCTTCGGCCACCTTGTCTCCGGCGCCCGCGCCGTTGCCGCCATCAGCGCCGCCTCCTCCGCCCGCGCCGCAGGCTCCTTTTTTTGGTCCGTGCTTTCTGCCGACGCGATGCGCTTGGAACAAGGCGCGACCGCTTCTGAAATTGCCGAAGCGCCTCTGTGGCCGCAAGGTCAACCGGTCCGGCTCCGGTCTTTATGGAAAGTATTGGAAGCTGGGCTCCTCGCCGAGAAGCAGGGCTGGCAGGTGTGGACCAACTGGTACGGTGACCGCCTCGATGGCCGCGTCCGGGGAGAAAACAGCGAACTCGCCTATGTGCGGATCGCCGATGCGCTATGGAAGCAAGGCCCGGCGATCGTGAACGCCGAGATCGCGAGGCGGATTGAGTAGTTCGCGCCGCTGGTCGAAGGTAATTGACCTTCGAAATCCCTTCACGGCTGTGGTCGGCCGTTCCGCATAAGACAAGCTATACCCGGCGCTGGCCCTTCTTTCACCGCGGTTAAATCCGCACTGGCGGCGGCACGCCCTTTCGCGCTATGACAAGGCGCGATTTCGCACACCAGCGCGCGGGGCCGGGCCATGAACTTCTTTTCTCGATTTGGATATTTGGTCGCCGTCTTTTTTGTCGTTGCCTTACTCATATCGGACGGAGTGGGCGCCGCCTTTCATCTGAGCAGTGCGTCAACGGGCGTTTTAACGATTTTGTTCTGGGGACCGCCCTGCGTCTATTACGGCAGAACCCTCGACCGTCCTGGAAAGCGGAGCTACTTCTTTGGATTGCGGCTGGACTATTGGGGCTACGGGCTCATCGCCTACGCACTGCTCGACGCCTATCTCAATCGGCACACCATCGCCCTTGATTGGCAAGCAACTGTCTAGCAGGGGTGAGACTGAGTGCAACATGCCTAGCCTGCACGCGTCCAAGTTTAGCCTGGACGCCCGCCGTCGCCGAATCGTCTTCCGTTCCTGGCATCGCGGAATGCTCGAAATGGATCTTGTTCTTGGCCGTTTCGCCGACGCCGAAATCGCCAGCCTTGGCTGTAGCGAGCTCGACGATTACGAACGCTTGCTGGAGGCACAGGACCGCGACGTTTTCAGCTGGCTTACCGGCGCGGCCGAAACGCCGGACTCTTATGACACTCCGGTTTTACGGAAAATCCGTGCCTTCCATAGCCATGCAGGTCCAATCCATACATAAATCGCGTCCGTTGCGGGAGTGGGCGACGCCCGCCGCAAAAGCCTTCGAATTGACCTGGTATCGTGACTGATTTCAAACGCGTGGCCGCCGAACTCGTCAACGGCGGCTCGCTTACGCTTTCCTCCGTGGCCGATGGCTTCGACGCCTTTTGCGCCGGGGATCTCACCCGCGCGCTTGCGCGCGACGCGGAAAGCCGGGCTGTCGCGCTCGTCCATGTCGCGCGCGATGGCCAGCGCGCCCGCGCCTTTGGCGAGGCGCTGGCTTTCGCCGCGCCGGACATCGATATCCTCGATTTTCCCGCCTGGGATTGCCAGCCCTATGACCGGGTATCTCCCAGCGCCGCGATTTCGGCGCGGCGGATCGTGGTTCTCTCGCGGCTTGCCCGTACGCGCTCCGCATTGGAGCGTCCACGCATCCTGTCCACCACGGTGAATGCCCTGGTCCAACGGGTGGCGCCTTTTCGCAAAATAGCGGGCGAGACGTTTTCCGCCGCGCCGGGCAATGTGGTCGATCGTGACGCGCTTGTAGAATGGCTCGAAACCAATGGCTTCGGGCGGGCATCAAGCGTGCGCGACACTGGCGAATATGCCGTGCGCGGCGGCATCCTCGATCTTTTTCCGCCCGGAATGCCGCAACCGCTGCGGCTCGATTTTTTCGGTGACGCGCTCGAATCGATCCGCGCCTTCGATCCCGAAACGCAACGCACGACCGCCCAATTGCGCGGCCTCGATCTCGTGCCGATGAGCGAAGTTCAGCTTACGAGCGAATCGATGCGAAGGTTCCGCCAGGCCTATGTCGCGCATTTCGGCGCGCAGACGCGCGGCGACGCTCTCTACGAAGCGGTCAGCGAAGGCCGCCGCCATCAAGGTCTCGAACATTGGCTGCCGCTTTTTTACGAAAAGCTCGACACTTTGTTTGAGTATTGTGCTGGCGCTCCTTTGATGTTCGATCCCCTCGCCGAAGCCGCTTTGAGCGAGCGTTTCACGCAAATTGAGGATTATTTTGACGCGCGCAAGAATGCGCATGACGCCGCTCCCAATCATTCGACCTATAAGCCGTTGCCGCCCAGCGCCCTCTACCTCGCGGAGCCCGAGTGGCGCGAGCGCATCTGCGCGGCAAGTATTGTTTCCGTGGTGCCTTTCGCGCGGCCGGAAACTGGCAAGGGTCTTGTCGTCGATTGCGGCTCAAAACCCGGCCGCATGTTTGGCCGCGAGCGCGCCGATCCAAACGCCAATGTCTTCAACGCCGCTATCGGCCATGCGCGCGCACTGCAAGCAAGCGGCAAGCGGGTTGTCCTCGCCGCCTGGTCGGAGGGCTCGCGCGAGCGGCTCGCCCATGTCCTCGCCGACCACGGCTTTGCCGGCACGGCGCCGGTATCCTCACTTGCGCAAGCTCTCGCGCTTTCGCCAGCCACTTTGGCCTTGGCGGTCATTGGCGTCGAGCAAGGTTTCGAGGCGCAAGGTCTCGCGCTTATCGGCGAACAGGATATTTTGGGCGACCGGCTGCTGGGTGGCCGCCGCAAGCCGCGCCGCGCCCAGGATTTCTTGACCGAAGCGGGGGCGCTCACGGCGGGCGACCTTGTCGTCCATGTCGATCATGGGATCGCGCGTTTCGCCGGTCTGAAGGCGATCGAAGCCGCCGGCGCGCCGCATGATTGCCTCGAGCTGCATTATGCCGAGGGCGCCAAGCTTTTTTTGCCCGTCGAAAATCTCGAGCTTTTGTCGCGCTATGGCTCGGAGGAGACGGAAGTTGAACTCGACAGATTGGGTGGCGTTGGCTGGCAGAAGCGCAAGGCGCGCATGCGCAAGCGCGTTCTCGATATGGCGGCGGGGCTCATCAAGATCGCGGCGGCGCGGGAGACCAAGGCGGCTCCGAAGCTCATCCCGCCGGAAAATCTTTTTGCCGAATTCTGCGCGGGCTTTCCCTATGAGGAAACCGACGACCAGCAGGCCGCGATCGAAGCGGTTTTGGACGACATGGCTTCCGGCCGGCCGATGGACCGCCTCGTCTGCGGCGACGTCGGGTTCGGCAAGACCGAGGTCGCCTTGCGCGCTGCCTTCGCTGCTTCGATCGAAGGCAAGCAAGTGGCCGTGATTGTGCCGACGACGCTTCTCGCGCGTCAGCATTACAAGAATTTCGCCGCGCGCTTCGCGCATTTGCCCGTCAAGATTGCGCAAATGTCGCGGATGATTGGCGCGGCCGGTCTTAAATCCGCCAAGCTTGGTGTCGCCGCCGGAGAAATCGATATCGTCGTTGGCACCCATGCGGTGCTCGGTCAGGGCGTGAGCTTCAAGGATCTGGCTCTCGTCGTCGTCGACGAAGAGCAGCATTTCGGCGTCAAGCATAAGGAGCGGCTCAAGGAAATGCGCGCCGAGGTCCATGTCCTGACCTTGTCGGCGACGCCCATTCCGCGCACCTTCCAGCTTGCCCTGACCGGCGTGCGCGAGCTCTCGATCATCGCGACGCCGCCGATCGACCGGCTGGCGGTCCGAACCTTTATATCGCCGTTTGACGAATTGCTCGTGCGGGAAGCGCTGCTGCGCGAGAGATATCGCGGCGGCCAGAGCTTTTATGTTTGTCCGCGCATCGACGATATCCAGGAAGCAAGCGCGTTCCTGCGCCAGAATGTTCCGGAAGTGAGATTCGTGGTCGCGCATGGCCAGTTGGCGGCGAGCGAGCTCGAAGCCAGGATGGCGGCGTTCTACGACGGCCAATACGATGTGCTGCTTTCGACGGCGATCGTCGAATCCGGCCTCGATATTCCCGCCGCCAACACGCTCATCGTGCATCGCGCCGACATGTTTGGTCTCGCCCAGCTTTATCAGTTGCGTGGCCGCGTCGGGCGCGCGAAAGTCCGCGCCTATGCGCTGTTCACGGTGCCTCCCAACCGTACCTTGACGCCGCAAGCGGAACGGCGTCTCAAGTTGCTGCATTCGCTCGATACGCTCGGCGCCGGTTTCGAACTCGCGAGCCATGATCTCGATATTCGCGGCGCCGGAAATTTGCTCGGCGACGAACAGTCCGGGCACATCAAGGAGGTTGGCTACGAACTCTACCAAGAGATGCTGCGCGAGGCGGTCGAAGCCTTGCGGGCGGGTATCGAGGAACCCGCCGAGGAGACCTGGTCGCCTTCGATCACGCTTGGCACGCCGGTGACGATCCCCGAGGATTATGTCGGCGATCTGGACTTGCGTCTTAACCTCTACCGGCGCCTCGCGACGCTCACATCCGATGCGGAAATCGAGAGTTTTGCCGCGGAAATGATCGACCGTTTTGGGCCGCTGCCTGGCGAAGCCGAGGAATTGCTGCAATTGGTCGCGATCAAGGTTTTGTGCCGAACCGCGCATGTCGAAAAGGTCGAAGCGGGTCCAAAAGGGGTCATTATTTCATTCCGCGACAATTCCTTCGCCAACCCGCAAGGCCTTGTGCGCTATGTCGCGGAACAAGGCTCGCGAGTTAAGGTGCGGCCGGACAGGAAAATCGTATTCGCCGGCGATTTCGCGACCGCCGCCGCAAGGCTCGAGGGCACGCGGCAAATCCTGCGCACGCTCGCGGCGATCGCAATGAGAGGAGCCGCGTGAGGCGTGGCCAAAGGCTTCTGTAGGAGCGGATATTGGATAATTCGCCGACTAGGAAACCGGCTTATCGGTTATCGGCAAAAATTGCGCAACAATGATTGATAAAAACACTTTCCCTCATTCAGGCTTGGTTGGTGGGGCAGAAATTTCGGCGCAACCAAAGCTGCATCGTATTCCGATGATTTGTTGGGTGAGCGGCCCCGCCTCGCCGCTTGCATATGGGTGCCGACGCGAAAATAGGCGGATGGCGGAATTTCACCCCTGGGGTCATCCCGAAATTTGGCAATTTGCGGGTTAGGTTGTAGGCGGCGATAATTTGACCTCCAGCGGCGCCGGTATTATCTCATGGGCATGGCTCTACGGACGATACTCACACTTCCCGATCCGCGTTTGCGTCTCGCCGGCGCGCCGGTTGCTATGGTCGACGATAGCGTCCGCGCACTTATGGACGATATGCTTGAGACCATGTATGCCGCTCCTGGCGTCGGCCTCGCCGCGATCCAGATCGCCGTGCAACAGCGGGTGATCGTTCTCGACGTGGCCAAACGCGAAAGTGAAACAGCCGCGCCGAAGCCTCTTTGTCTCGCGAATCCGGAAATTCTCTGGACTTCGGACGAGCGTTCCACCTGTCAGGAGGGCTGTCTGTCGATCCCGGACGTTTTCGAGGATGTTGAGCGCCCCGCGCGCGTGCGCGCCCGTTTCCTCGATCGCGATGGCAACGCGCAAGAGATCGAGGCGGACGGCATTTTGGCCACCTGCCTGCAGCATGAGATCGACCATTTGAATGGCGTCTTGTTCATCGATCATCTTTCTCGGCTGAAGCGCGACCTCCTGATGCGGAAATTCAGAAAGAACGCCAAGCATCCTGCCCGCAAGGATGGCGCGGGCATAGAGCGCGCGCCCGCCAGCACCGAGGCCTAACCCGCTTCGCCCCGCGCGAGACCGGCGCGCCCTTCGATCCCCGAACTCCCGGCGGGGCTCTGATGCGTTGAACTATGCCATTGCTTTCAGCTCACAAGAATCAAGGCGAAGGTCCCTCATATGCCTTCTTCAATTCCTCGATGTCGAGCTTGATCATTTTCAACATTGCTTCGGCAACGCGCTTGGCGCGCGCCCGATCCGAATCCTTCATCATGTCCCCGAGCACTGTGGGCGCGATTTGCCAGAAGAGCCCATACCGGTCTCTCAACCACCCACACTGCTCGATCTTTCCGCCTTCCGACAACGCCGCCCAGAGCCTGTCAATTTCGGCCTGATCGTCACATTTGACCATGAACGATATCGAATGATTAAACGCGTCAAGTGGTCTCGCGCTGAATGCCATGAACGGCTGCCCTATCAGCGTGAACTCGACGACCTTCACAGAACCTGCCGGTCCGCTCGGACTGTCCGCAGGGAGTGCCGTAACACTGTCCACTTTGGAATTAGGCAGCACCGATGCGTAGAAGGCGGCGGCTTCTTCTGCTTTCTCACTGTACCAAAGATTCGGGACTATTTTCGACACCGTTGCCTCCCGTGCGATAAAGACGCCGAGCCTCAAGATGCCACATGCGAAATCTCTGCTCAAGCCGCGCGTGGGTTCCGCGCGGAATTCTAGACATATGCAACAAAATTCGGCCACTGATATCAAAAACATATTTGTTGCATAAGTCTGATGCGAAATTGGAAGCGGTGCGGGGGCAGAGTATCATTCATTTCAGCTTAAGCTTGATTTTCCAGCGGTACCCAGTTTCACTCGCTGTCCAGAGTATCCCAAGATCAGGCCGGGACAGTTGCGCATCGTTTTTATGGGAACCCCGGAATTCGCGGTGCCCGTGCTCGCTGGACTCATAGCGGAGGGTCACGTTGTGACGGCGGTCTACACCCGCGCGCCGCAACCCGGCGGGCCGCGCGGCCTCGAACTCATGCCTTCACCGGTTCATGTGGCGGCGCGGCGTTTTGGCATCGAGGTTCTCACGCCGCATACCCTCCGATCCGGGGTGGCTGCGGCAACCCTGCGCGGATTCAAACCCGATGTGGTGGTGGTCGCCGCCTACGGATTGATTCTGCCGAAAGTTATTCTCGATGTCTCGGCACAAGGCTGCCTCAACGTACACGCTTCGCTGCTGCCGCGATGGCGCGGCGCGGCGCCGGTTGCAAGGGCCATCATGGCGGGCGACCTTGAGACCGGCGTCATGGTGATGCGCATGGAGGAAGGTCTCGATAGCGGCCCGGTCGCGCTCACTGAACGCATCGCGATTGGCCCCGATGTGAATGCCGGTGAAATCCATGACAAGCTGGCCTTGATCGGCGCCGGTCTCATGACCCGTGCCTTGGCGATGCTTGAGCACGGCGGGCTTGCCTTTACCCCGCAGGCGGAGACTGGCATCACTTATGCGCGCAAGATCGACAAGGCGGAAGCGCGGATCGATTGGAGAAAACCGGCATCGGACGTACACAATCTGATTCGCGGTCTTTCACCGTTTCCCGGCGCTTTTTTCGAAGTGGAGCTTGGCAAGCGATTGGAGCGTGTGAAGGTTTTTCGCACGCGGATCGCAGAAGGGGCCGGGATGCCCGGCCGCGTTCTCGACGATTGCTTGACGATCGCCTGCGGCGAAGGGGCGATCCGCGTTCTTGAGGTGCAACGTTCGGGCAAGGCGCCGCTGCCGGCCGCGGATTTCTTGCGCGGCGCGCGCATAGCCAAGGGAACGTTGCTCGCCTAGATGACCGATGCCGCGCTTTAAACTTACTCTCGAATATGACGGCGCGCCCTTCGTCGGCTGGCAGCGGCAGAGCAATGGGCTTTCCGTGCAAGAAGTGATCGAGACCGCGCTTAACGCCCTTTGCGGCGAAAGAGTTGTAATAGGCGGCGCCGGGCGCACGGATACCGGCGTCCATGCCATGGGCCAGGTCGCGCATGCCGATCTCGGCAAGGAGTGGCGGAGCGATGTCTTGCGCGATGGCCTGAACGCGCACATGCGGCCGCACCAGGTCGCCGTTTTGACCGCCGAACTTGTGCCTGAAACTTTCGACGCGCGGTTCTCGGCGGTTCGGCGCCATTATCTCTACAGGATCGCCAATCGCCGTGCGCCCTTGACGGTCCAGCGAGGCCATGTCTGGCTCGTCAAGCGAACGCTCGATGCCGACGCCATGCAAGCGGCGGCGCGGCATCTCGTTGGGCGCCATGATTTTTCGACTTTTCGCGCCTCAGAGTGCCAGGCGGACAGCCCGGTGCGCACGCTGGAACGGCTCGATGTCATCCGGACCGGCGAAGAAATTCAGATCAGCGTAAGCGCGCGCTCGTTTCTGCACACCCAGGTGCGTGCGATCGTAGGCTCGCTCGAGCATGTCGGCTGCGGCAAATGGAGCGCCGCCGATCTGCGGGCCGCGCTTGACGCGCGCGACCGCCGCCGCTGCGGCATGGTCGCTCCGCCCGAGGGGCTTTATCTCATGCGGGTGGACTACGATCCCTTGCTGGGCGAAAGCCTATCCCCCCCGGCTCCGCGATAACCCCGCCTGCCAGCGGCTTATCGACCCCCGTGGTCAGCGGAAACGTAATCGGCAGATTCTTCTCCCGCCGTGCCGCGAGATAGGCGAAGGCCTGGGCTTCCATGGCGTCGCTCGACCAGCCGAAGGTTTCCGCCAAAACAACCGGGCACGGCAGCCGGTCCGCCAATTCCCGCATCAAGGTTTTGTTGCGCGCGCCGCCGCCGCAAACAATTGCTAACGCGGGGCGCGACGGCAACAGCGGTATTGCGCCCGCGATGCTGGCCGCGGTAAAGGCGGTGAGCGTCGCCGCCGCGTCTTCGGTCGCGAGACTCTCGACGGCAGTGCCCAGAAAATCGTTGCGGTCGAGCGATTTCGGCGGCCGGGTTGAGAAGAAAGGATGCGCGAGAAGTTCGCGCAAAACCGCCGCATCGGCCTTGCCTTTGGAAGCGATCGCGCCGTCCCGGTCGAAGGCGGCGCCAAGGCGCTTCAACATCAAATCGTCGAGCAACGCATTGCCAGGACCCGTGTCGCAGGCAACCGGCTCCTCGCCCGGCGCGATAAAACTTAAATTGGCGACGCCGCCGATATTGATGATCGCGACCGGCTGCGAAAAGCCCGCCGTAGCGGCAAGCGCGCGATGAAACACCGGCGCGAGCGGCGCCCCCTGCCCGCCGTGCGCGACATCGGCGGCGCGAAAATCATGGACCACTTTGATCCCTAATCTTGCGGCGAGACCCGCGCCGTCGCCGATCTGCACGGTCAAGCGGCGCCCGGGTCGGTGCAAAACGGTTTGGCCGTGAAAGCCGATAAGATCGACCATGGCGCGGTCGATGGAGTCCGTCTCGAGAAAGGCCTCGACCGCTTCGGCATGGCGCTCCGTGATCATGGCGTCGGCCTGCGCCAAGCAGCCCGGCCGCGCGTCGCGGTCCCCGAGCAAGGCCGCGTCCCCGGCCGCGCGGCGCAGCAGCGCCCGGTCCGCCTCGGCATAGGGAAAAAATCCGGTGCGGCCAAGCGTGACGATCTCTTGCCCGTCGGTCTCGATAATCGCAACATCGACGCCATCCATCGAGGTGCCGCTCATTAACCCTATCGCGCGGACCGTTCGAATTGGCTCTCTCCCCCTGGTCATCGGCAACGAATCTTTGTGACCTATTTGCAAATCGCTTTCAACGCCCGCCACTCGCCAAACGAGAGCAAGGGCTCGCCGGGCGGCGCGTCGGCGGCCGCCTCCAGCATCGCTAGCCGGTCCGCCGGGTAGCGGGCAGGATTGAATTTTGGCTCCAAGGCAGACACGCTCCCTCGGATGCTCAAATTGAAAGTCGACGCTCTTTTTTGCACCTGATATCTGCACCAAGAAACCATCGTTGTTTCAATTAGTTGATCTTGGTGCGGAATTCTTGAGATATGCACGGGCCGCTTTTGACTGTAGGGGGCGGCGCGTCAAGCCGTAAGCTGGCGCGACAGGGGCGCCTGTCGATCTCCTTTGCATCGGGTTAGGAGCCGTGATATTTCGAGCGTAATCGACCAGCGCGAGCAGGTCGCTGTAGTAGGCTACCCACCCAGCGAACTTTCGGAGGAGGCCGAAATAGGAGGCAGTGTGGCCGAGGAGTCGATCATGACGATACAGGACGTAGAGAAGTCGGAGAGGACAGAACTCTGGGGAACCTTCTCTGTTAAAGATCACCTGCGCGACCGGGCATTCGTCGCGGAAGTCCTGCTATACGATCGATTGGTCATCCCTCGGCCGCCGACGGCCGATGAAGAGAAGCCAAAATCCGACGAACAGTCTCAGTGGACAAGATGGGGAGCAAGCGGCTGGAAACCCGGTCGACTGGAGAAACTGCTCGATATTCTCCGGAAGCATGAGCTTGCCATCGAAATCCCCTGGGGAGAGCAGGCCCGGCAGGATTGGAAGAAACTCTATGATGGAGCCGATCTGCCAGCGATCGGGGCTAAGAACACCGAAAGCCTGCAATTGGTCAGGAACCAAGTAGAAATAGCAAAGGCGACCATGCCAAACGACGCAGCGTTCATCGCCACAGGTGGCATTAACGCCGCTTACGTGGCGGGTGAATTGCAGCATCCGACCGCCAAGCGTTTTGTCGCCTTGGCGAAGACGCCGGGGGTTCCGATTGAGCCGGTGATCGCCTATGCGTCATATAGTGAGTTCGAGCGCCAGCAACAGGTGAGGAAGACCGATCAGGTCGTCGCGCCTGACCCGGCGCGTTCGTACGCATTCTTTGGCTGGGAATTCTTCGTCCCTGAAGACACCGACAAATCCGATTTCGACCTGCTACAGGGAGCTTGCACGCTCGCTGCGCGGAAAGACCTTCGGGAACACCGCCAATCTTTTCACTACTGGCTGAAGCAGATGCATGAGGGCAGCGTCGATCCGGAGGCGGCGCGGGCCGACATGCTCAAGAGGCTATGCGAGTATCGTAAGATCGTTGGCGGTTCAGGCTGGAAGATCGTCACTCGCTATGCCGCGAAAGCTGCCCCCGTGGCAGGACCCCTCCTGCACTTACTGGGCTTCTTTGCACCGGGGGTCCCGGAAATTCTCTCTCTCGGAGGCGACGTTGCGGGAGCAGGCGCTCCGCTGATCGTTGAGCGGCTCTTGCCGGTGAGCAAACCGGATGAACGCGTTCGACCAGCTGCTCTGGTGCACGACATAATGCGGTTCTTCGGCAAGAAAGATTAGTGTCGCATCAATTGTCCGACCGGTGCCAGCAATGGGGAGGCTCTGCACTCGTCGGCTCGCGCATTCGGAGGAGTGCCGATTTGGTGCAAAATTCTTGATTCATGCACAAACTATAAAGAGCACTGCATCTAGCCATTGACCGTCCTTGGTCGTGCCAGCGCCAGTTGTGACCAGTGCCATGACCGCATCTGGCGCTGAGCGGTCGTTATGGCAGCGCCAGCTTAGCGCCCAAACACGACGGCAAGCCGAAATCCAAACTGACCCGCTGCTCCGCGCCGCCGCCCGTTGCATTGGCGCGCCCTTCCTCCTAAATCTCACGGCTTCACAAATCCGAGGGGATCGCGCACCCTTGTTGCAACGGCGCGATCCTTTTGCCGAAGGCTTCCTGTGACCAGCGATTTTCGTCCCCAATCCGACTTTCTGAGCGTGCTCGTCGAGCGCGGCTTTTTGCATCAATGCTCCGATCTCGCGGGGCTCGATCAAATAGCGAGGAGCGGCGAACTCGTCGCCTATATTGGTTTCGACTGCACCGCGCCTTCGCTCCACGCCGGCTCGCTCGTTCAAATCATGCTGTTGCGCTGGCTGCAAAGGACCGGCGGCAAGCCGATCGCGCTGATGGGCGGCGGCACGACACGGGTCGGCGATCCGTCCGGCAAGGACGCGAGCCGCCAATTGCTCCCGCTCGAGACGATTGCCGCCAACAAGGAGGGCATCAGACGTGTCTTCGCCAAGTTCCTAAAGTTTGGCGAAGGGAAATGTGATGCGATCATGCCCGACAACGCCGATTGGCTCGCGACGTTAAATTACATTGATTTTCTGCGCGACGTGGGGCGCCATTTCTCGGTCAACCGGATGCTGGCGATGGATTCCGTGAAACTCAGGCTCGAACGCGACCAGGAATTATCCTTCCTCGAATTCAATTACATGTGCCTTCAGGCTTATGATTTTGTCGAGCTTTTCAGGCGCCATGGTTGCGTTTTGCAGATGGGCGGCTCGGACCAATGGGGCAACATCGTCACCGGAATCGATCTCGGCCGGCGGATGGGCACGCGCCAGCTTTACGGCTTGACCTCGCCGCTCTTAACGTCCGCATCGGGCGCAAAGATGGGCAAGACCGCGCAAGGCGCGGTATGGCTCGACGAAAGCATGCTGCCCGTCTTCGACTATTGGCAATATTGGCGCAATTGCGAGGACCGGGACACCGGGCGGTTTTTAAAGCTCTTCACCGAATTGCCTCTCGATGAAATCGCCCAGCTCGAAGCGCTGGGCGGCACTGAGGTCAACGAGGCGAAGAAAGTGCTGGCAACGGAGGCAACCGCAATGGTTCACGGTCGCGAGGCGGCGTTGCGGGCAGCCGGCGCGGCGCGGAACACCTTCGAGGAAGGCGGGTTGGCGGCAAATCTTCCAACAATACCCATCGACGCAAATGAGTTAGCGACGAGGGGCATTGGCATCTTGTCCGCAACCGTCAAAGCCGGCTTAGCGAACTCGAATACCGAGGTGCGGAATTTGATCGCTCAAGGAGGGATAAGTGTCAACGGCGTTCCGATCACCGACGTTACGCATAGGTTGACCTCAATTGATGTCAAGAACGGTGTCATCAGAATTTCCCGTGGACCAAAGCGCCATGTAAATTTGAAGCCCTAATTGTCCCCACACGCGACAAGTGCCATTTTTGTTGAAAGGTGCACAACCAAGTCTCCGGCAGCAAAGTCTTGCAGAGTTTTCCTTCCAGCGTTGCCTGGAAGCTTGGGTAAACCCTTGCCAGATGATCCTAATCTCGGCTACCATGTTCTGTTCTTTTTATAAGGCTCGGAATGGGCGAGGAGGTTCAAATGCTTCCCATTGACGCCGGTGTGATGCGCGCGATTGCTCCGCGGGTAAGGGGGCGCCGTGCTTCAAATCAATCTTCAATAATCGAAGATGCAGGAAAAGATCTCGCTAATATGTTGGATAAATATGAAATCAACACGCCGCTTCGCGTGGCGCATTTTCTCGCCCAGACCTGTCACGAGTCGGATGGGTTTTCCACGACAATGGAATATGCAAGCGGCGCCGCCTACGAGGGACGCCGCGACCTCGGTAACACTCAGCCGGGTGACGGACGAAAGTTCAAGGGACGTGGGTTAATCCAGCTGACAGGACGGGCAAATTACGCCGCGGCGGGAGCGCGCCTCAAACTCGACCTGATCGACAACCCGGACCTGGCGGCTGCGCCAATGACGTCGGTGCTAATCGCGTGCGATTTTTGGCAAGTGCGCAACATTAATCCGCACTGTGACCGGGACGACATTAACAAGGTCACGAAGATAATCAATGGCGGACTGAACGGGATCGAGAGCCGACGCGCCTACCTTGCGAAAGCGAAAACCGCACTCGCCAAGCTACAGGCCGGACAGCTGCCAGCAGGCGCGGGTGCACTTCCAACGCTGCGCCCCGGTATGGAGGGTGACGACGTGACGCGCCTGCAAGAAGCGCTCCGCCAAAAAGGCATTTCTGTTCCCATCGAGGCTGTGTTCGGGCCAGGAACCGAGACGGCGGTGCGGCAGTTTCAGCTGAGCAATAAATTGACGGTGGACGGGATAGTGGGGCCAGCCACTTGGAAAGCGCTCCTTTAGCAGCTCAATCTAAAGGGCGTGTTGTGATGCAGCAGCGACCCAGATTCGCGCAGCGGAAATCGATCCTTAGAGTTTCGCCGCGATGGGCCAGCATACAGGCGCTGGCGACACTCCTGTTGCTGTGGGTGACCGTGGATTCGAGTGCCGCGACATGCGACGCACCGGCGCCGGTCACTTTCCGACCCGGCGCATTCGCCGCCGATGTGACGGGTGGCGTCCCTCGTGGGCTTGCGGATTGCTGGACTGTTCAAGCCCGTGCGGGCCAGCGTGTTTCCGCGAAAGTCACGAGTCCCGAACACAACGTAGTCTTTCAGATATATCAGCCTGGTTGGACCACTGCAGAAGGCGCGCCAGCGGGACAGACGTTGCCTGGCGCGGGAGAAGGGCAAGATGCGTCTGTCTTCTCAGGTATTCTGCCGGAGACTGGCACCTATCTGTTTGTGCTTGGCACGACCCGTGGGGGCGGCGATTACCGGCTTCGCGTGAAGATACGTTAGGTGGCTTCGGTACGCTCGAATTAAGGACCGAATTCGCCCCACTTGTTCAGTGCGCAGCGCGACGAAGGCGTTGCCGAATCGGTCGAAAATTACGGTCAGTCGTGCTGAACACCGAGAAAGGCCCGATCAATACGTCCGCGCGCGATCACGTCTCGAAGGTGGTGATCGTGCTCCATGCGATGTGAGTTCACGAACACCCAGGCAACAACCGGCTCGCTAAACCGCATTCAACTTTGCATCCTACCTTAACCGTGGTTCGGCATGGCCTATTCCACGCAGTTTTCATGCAACCATGCGAATTGGCCCGGATCAAGAAACGTCTCGACCGGAACAGCCCAGTTTGACAACTCCTCTCACTGAGGATGCATCGGGTCGAAATCGGGGACATCAAAAATCTGGCGGAAGATTCCTGGCGTGATCGCCGACAGAGGATTGATGTTCAGGGCCGGCGCGCTGGCCAAGCCGCTAATCCGGTAGTTAACCCCGATCAACCCTTCGTTCGATCCGCCCCCGAGGATCAGGCCGAGGACGGGTAACTTCGCGAACAAATTGTTGAAGGCATAAACGGGAACGAAAGTACCCTTCATGTCGACCCGGTCATGCACGAAATCGAGGGCGCCTTCGACAGTTAGCCCGATGGCCTCGCCATGCATGGTCCCCTCGCTGAGATCAAGACGGCTGCCGTCGCGTTGGAAGCGCACCTGCAATTTGTTGAAAGCGATCGCATTGGCGTCGATTTTTTGCACCTGGCCCGGGGTATCCAGCGGCGGAGCGCCCTCGACCACCAGCCGGCGCAACGCAGGTTCGCCGCGCAATACAAAATCGTCGATGAGAAGGACGCCGGCAAGGAAGTCCGATCCAAGACGCATCCCGACCGAGAGGCGTCCGCGCTCCATATGCTTGTACAAGTCGAGGAACAACAAAAGCGATCCAGCGTCCTCGCTGACGAGATTAAGTTGAGGAGAGGCGCCTCCTCCGATCAGATTACACGAAATTGGCCGGCCGCCGAAGGTTCCGGCAAAAGTGAACTGCTTTACTTGATCGCCGCGTTTCGCAAATCTCAATTCGGCCCCGGCAATGATCTGTTTGTTGTATCCGCTCAAAATGCCGGCACTGACATCGAACTCGACCTCCTTGCTTGGACCTGCCTCATTGCCGTCCCCGCCGTTGCTTGGCCCGGCACCATTGGTCGCGGGAGGGTTGAAAATCAGCGATTTCAAGAAAGGCCTCGCGTCAATCGCGGTTCCCCGCACGATCACTTTCATTGTCTCGCCGGTTTTTATCGCATCGACCTTCATATCGTCGCCGGCCGATAGCTTCAGCTGCGGAAACTTCGCCGCGATAAGAGAGAGGCCCGCGCCAAGCTGCACATTGCCCCGCGCCTGAATGGTCCCGGCATCAACAACGATCTGATCGAGCAAGGTCCCAGCGTCGGTGACGGTGAGCGTGAAGGCGACCTTTCCGGGCCGTCCCGCCGGTTTCGAAACGCCTGGAATATCGATCGCGGCACGGCTCAAATCGAGCTCGATCCGCGCCTTAGGGTTTTCCCAGGTGCCGATAGGCGCGGTGATCGTCGCGCCAACCGGCCCACTCACCCCATAACTGGCGCCAAAACCCTGCCTCGCGCGGAAGGCGTCGTCCACGGTCAAGCCAATCGAAATTTCGGCGGGTTTGCCTGCCAATTTCTCGATGCCGATCGCGGCCGGAGCGCCAAACATAATGCCCTGCCCGTTCGCTCTTAGGCCCGACGGATCGACATTGATGGTCAGAGTCGCGGCGTCAAGCTTCTCGTTGCCGATCAGCCTTTCGGCGGTGAAATTAGTGACTGTCGCATTGATCTTGTGAGTCGTATCCGCCGGGCTGGTGTTGCGCCCGAGCTTCATATCGATTTCGAGACTGCCGCCGGCCTGTCCCCTCAGTGTGGAAGAATCGAGCGACAGGCTGGCATAGGGTTTTAACGCGTCATACGATAAGAGCTCCCCGATCGCCTCGACGCTGCCCGTGACCTTGGCCTCCACCACCGCCGGCGCGGGTTTCAACTCAAAGTCGGCGATATGGAAACTGCCGTCGGCCAAGGTCAGCACGCGGCCATTGCCGGCATCGAGGGCGGCATTCGCGACCGTGAAAGTCGCGGTCCGGCCGGTGATATGGCCGACACCATCAATGCCGTGCAAAGGCGGCACGCCCGGCAGAAACGCGAGGCTCGCATTGGCGATCGTGAAATCGAGCAGGACTGTTGCATCGGGAGGCGCGTGTCCGGCCCGCATCGCACGCAAATCGGCGGCATCGAAATCGAGCCGCATGGTGCCCTTCTCCGCGGTGCCTTCGCTCGCATGGGAAAGCAAATAGGACCGCACCGGCGCCGCGGCGAACGAGGGCCACAGCCGCAGGACGGTACTGACCGGCGCCGGCGAGATCGACGCCCCGAGCCTCATGTGGGGTCCATTGTTCCAATCGATCCCGCCGGCCAACGCGATGCCGCCCTGTGGACCGCCGAACAATAACCGGTCGATGACAAGCTTTTTTTCAGCCAAATAGAGGCGCGCCGCCAAGTCGCAGTGATCGATCGAAATAGGTTTTTCTCCGGGCCGCTCGGGACCCGCCACGCTGGACTCCGCATTGGTCAGCTCAATCGACCATGGATCGCCCTCTTGATGCGGTGGCGTCACGAACCCCGAAAGCGCGAAATGAGTCGCGCCCGCCGCGAGCCGCCAACGATCGACCGCAATCCGCCGCGCCGCCGGATTCCAATGAAACCCGCCAGTGACCTTGTCGATCATCAAGGGTTCATCGTCGGGGTCGTCGAAACGCAGGTAGCCTGCGCCGAATTCGAACTCGCCGGCGGCCTCCGAAAGCATCCCGTCGGCTTCTAAACGGACGTTGAGACTGCCTGACAGCGGCATATCAAAATCGGCGCCGATCGTGCGCGTGCCGGTCGCCAGCAAGATTTCATCGAGGGATAGATTTGAAACCGAAACCGTGAGGCCGCGTTCCGAGCCTGGCACGCCACCGGCAACGCCCGAGGCCAGCCAGCGGCCGTTTGGTCCCTCCACGGAAAGATCGAATTTCGTGGCGCCAGAGGATCTATCGAAACCGAGATTGACGCCGTTAAAGACCATGGTTTGATTGGCGGTCTCGTCGTCAATAACAATCTTGCCGCGCGTGATGCCGATGCGATCGATCGCCGCGGCCGGACTTGCCGGATTGGTCAGCGTGTCGATAACAAGCCGGATCGATGCCGCCATCTGCTTACCGATGAGGGCGCGTGGCGGGTTTGCCGTGAGCGCCTGCGCGGCCGCATCCTTCGCTCCCACGTCCGGCGGCGGCAAGGGGCTGTCCCGCGCAAGCGCCGAGGCAAGCGGCGGCGTAAGAGCCAGTGCTTCCCCGGAATTGGACGCAACCGGCATGGCGAGCGAACCGTCGGGCCGCAACGCCAGATGCACTTCGACGTCGAAAATTTCGAGCCGCTTTGGCGTCACCCGTCCAACGCTGAGCGCCAGAGGATCGACCGTCACCTCGGCGCGCGGCGCGGTCAAAATTATGCGGCCGGAGGGTTCCTTAATCGACAATTTGTCGATGCTCAGCGCCGGCGCATAGCCATTCTTGACGATCGCGGTTCCACCAAAGCCGAATTCGTAGCGATGGCCGAAACGATCGTCGAGTGCCTTGGCGATTTGCGGCGCGAAACCGTCGATCGCGAGCGGCCCGAGTGCGAGGCGGGCAACGAAGAAACCGCCGCCGACGAGCGCCAACAGAGCCAATCCGAGCACCAGCTTGCACGCGGACCACGCATGCCGCGCGGGGCCGCGCCTGCTTGTCCTTATCCCCACGCATGGAACGGCGCGCGCCGCTTTACCCTGCCAGCGCAGCCAATGTCCCGGCCACGCGCGGGGCCGGACGGGATTTTCCTCACCAAGTCCGGCCAACCGTTCGCGGCCTTTCAAAACCAAGCTGAAGCTGGAAACTTTGATCCTGTGCGACTATACGCATCTTATCGGGACGACGCGCGGCGCAAACCGGCGAACGCTTGGATGTTGCCATTCGCCGTTCCACGCGACGAAAGGAAAGCCCATGAATAAAAGCTTGTCCAATGAGCCGCCGAAGAACTTGAACAAGAATTCACACACCTGTTTGGGCGGCAACTTGGGCAAAAAGTTGGCTCCGGGCGACAAGGCACCAGATTTCGCGTTGCCAGATGACAAGGGGGCCAAAATATCGCTCGCAAGCTTCGCCGGCAGGAAGCTTGTTCTTTACTTCTATCCGAAAGACGATACATCCGGCTGCACCAAGGAAGCGATCGACTTCAACGGCTTGCGGGGTGAATTCAAAAAGGCCGGCGCGGCAATCCTTGGCGTATCGCCCGACGCATCCGCAAGCCACGCCAGATTCAAGGCCAAACATAGGCTCGAGCTCGCGCTCGCGTCCGACGAATCGAAAGCCATGCTCGAAGTCTATGGCGCGTGGGCCGAAAAGAGCATGTACGGCCGCAAATACATGGGGGTGGAGCGCACGACGTATCTTATCGGCAAGGACGGCAAGATCGCGGCGGTATGGAACAAGGTGAAAGTCCCCGGTCACGCCGAGGCGGTCCTCGCGGCGGCCAAGGCGCTTTGACGCGGGTTCGAGGAGACGCTCCGGAAAAGACTCACACGCGGTCGAGGAGTCTCGCCACGAGCGCGTCGATCATTTGCGCCACGCCGGACTCGGTCAGCGCCGCGCGGACAAGGCCGCGCACGCGCTGAAATTTTACGCTTTCAGGCAGGGGCACGGATGTGGCAATGGTTTCCGCCTCCCGCGCGGCCTCGGCAATGGCGTTGTGCAAGGGATCTTCCGGCGCAAAGCGCGGGATGGGCAGGTTGAAGATGACCTTGTCGAAATCTCGCGCGCCCCATTGACCACGGGATTGAAGGGATTCGCCGCGCTGACGCGCGGTTTCGCTGTTCAGAAGAGCGGTGAGGTAATGTGCTTCAACCTCGTTCGCTGGCACCGACCAATAAAGCTTGTGGTCGATAACATATGTGGCGTCGCGTAGCAGGCAAGCTGCGGGCTGCATTCCGGCCTTGGAATAAACCACGCGCAGCGACGCAAGAGGAAATTGCGAAGCCAACTTGCCGTAGTAATCGAGTTGCTGAACAAAGCTGATCGGTGACGGACGATCGGCGTTCCAAACCTTCTCGGCCTTTTTCATCCAGCCGTGCAACCCATCGAACCCGCGATTGGCCGCCGCTTCGGCGTCGAGCACCTCGCCCTTGCCCGTTATGGGGACCACTGCCTCCAAGGGCTTGAAGACGCGATAAAGGAGAATGCTCTCGCCGAGCAGCACGGGACGCAAGAATTCCGACTCGACTCGGCTTTCGATTCCGGGCAGGTTTTTCCACGGTAACTTCTCTTGATTCGTTCTCCGGCTCGCGACATAGGGCGCGCTCGGGTCGGCGCCGATGCGTCCCATCGTCCTGCGCTCGACGAAGCACAACATGCGCGGCACCAGAGTGGCTCCTTGGCGAAACATCGTCCGGTAGGGCGAGCCGCCCTCGAAAATCGCAATGTCCAAAGCGGGCGCGCCCTTCCGCACCTTCAGTCTTTGATCGGCTATCTCCTCTGGCGCGTCGCGAAACGGCAGCGTCCCCGAGTAGGCACGGACCTTTCCGGGAAAAGGTTTTGATGTCGCGCGCCGCCGCCCGAACACAACGCAACAGGGGACCGGAAACAAGGGCTGGACCCTGTCGTCCATCGTCCAGACCTCGTCCCACGCAATTCGCGCGGACATGAACGATCCTGACCGGAGCCGCTCGAATTGTCCGCGCGAGAGCGCCGCGAGCGGCAGCACGAAAGCGAGCGTTCCCCCGGAACGCAGATAGAGCGACGCCGCGCGCACGGCAAAAAGCGCGCAGAGATCGTTCTGCGTCGCGAGCTTGCCTCCGACATAAACGTTTTCGCCCTTCGCCAGCTCCTTGAACCGCTTTTGCAAGTCCGTGCTCATATGACGATAGGCGACCCAGGGCGGATTGCCGACGACAATGCTCGCCCAGCCGCCGGCGGAAGAAAAGGCCAGGGGCCGCGAAAGATTGCGCGCCACATAGGCCCACACCGAATCGCGCCCTTCGCGCCGGAGCTTGTCGAAGGTAAGATAGGTCTTGCCGAGGTCCTTTATCGCCAGTTTCTGCTCGTTCGTCACGTCGGCGCGGTAATGCTGCTCGGTGATGCGGAAAAGCGCCGCCTCGATCTGCGCGCGAGTCATGCCCGTTTCCGACCCGCCGCGCATCCGCTCGATCGCCTTGTCGAACAGGGCGGGGTCGCGGCAAAACGTGTCGGGAAAATCGAGCTGCTCGCGTCCATTGGCATCGCGCGTTCCGCTCGCGCCCTCGCCAGCGGGCGGCGGCGGCACGCGAATCGTCAATTCCTTGCCGCCAATGATCTCGCTGATCGACAATTGCATCGCGTCGCCGAGATAGACCGGAATCGACAAGGCACCTTTGCGATGCTGCAATGCGGGTGCGAGGGCCAAAAGATAAGTGACGCGCGCGATGATGACGGCGACCGGGTGGATGTCCATGCCCCCGACGCGCGCACAGACTCTTGACGCGCGATCTTCGGGATTCATGCCCGCTTCTTCCGCCTCGCGCAAAAAGACGCGGATGGCGTGGAACAGAAAAGTACCCGAGCCACAGGCTGGATCGAGCACGTGTTCCACCAGCGGCCGGTCGATGACGTGCCTCACCATTTTGGCGGCGAGCCAATCGGGCGTATAATATTCGCCGAGTCCATGGCGCTGTTCGCGGTCGATGAGCGACTCGTAAAGAACCTTGAGAACGTCGCTTTCGACCTCATTGAGCCGGAAACGCCGGACGTGGTTCATGATGCGGCGCACGAGCGCTTCGCCCTCGCTATCCGCCACAACCCAATCGAAAAAATCGCTCTCGACCGCGCCGGAAATTCCCGCCGATTGAAACGCTTCTCCCGAAAGGAGCCGTTTCGGGTCGTCTTCCCGCAAGCCCAAAACGGCGAGCGCGATGCATTTGGCGGCGACGACAAGGAATGTGTGCTGAAACCACAGAGCGTCGCTTTCGATCTCGCGGCCGTAAACGAGTTCTAGGAGCTGCGCCCAGAGCTGGCGTTTTAGGACCACCTGCGGGGATGAAGCGAGCTTGCTCCAGAGACTTGCGAGGGCGGCGCTGGAGCGGCGGAATGCGAGCGAATTTTGGCCAAGCTCAGCTCTGATCGTAAGCGGTTCGGGCGGCAGCGACGCCCTGAGCGCCACGACTCCGTCGAGCCATGCGAGAAAGAGTTCAGGTTCGTCGGGATCGAGGAGGGTTTCCTTGATCTTGATCAACTTTCCGGCATCGAGCTCGCATGCGGTCCATTGGTGCCCATCCGAGGCTATTCCTACGAATTTCTCGCCTTCATTCTTCTCACAAGCGGCGAGATAGTCCGGCATCTTGCGCTCTACATCCTGCCATTCCTTGATAAGATCTCTCTTGGCTTCAAAGATGGTCCGGCCGATCAGGGCATCGAGGCGGCCGGACTCTATGAGGACGTAGCGCTCGAAACCGAGGTCCGAAAGCGCGGCGCCAAATTCCTCAATCAGCAACTGCCGGAAATCGGCCTTGACCTCGTCATGGCCGGGTTTTCCCGCAAGATGGCGAAGAAGTTCTATCGTGGACGGAGCGATCACCGGCCGAAGATAGCTGCCGCCTTCGAGCCGGACAATGCGGGGCCACGGGCAATACAGGGCTTTCTTCACAGTATTCGGCACCGGCCGGGTCGCGACCGGAGTTGCCGGAGCCGCGGAGCGAGCCCTATACCGGCGTTTCGCGGCATGGTAAGGAGCGCTCCGTGGCGCGGGGGGCGTTGCCAGGCAGCAGCGCCAGGAAGCACTTCTTCGGAGCGAAAACTAGCATGACAGAGCCCGTACGGTTGGATCGAAAAGGCACCGGAATGAAGCAGAAGGCAAAGGAAAGCGGCAAAGGCGATACCTTGAAGGTCATCGTTCAGGCGCTGCTCATCGCTCTTGTCGTGCGCACTTTTTTGTTTCAGCCGTTCAATATTCCCTCCGGCTCGATGATCCCAACCCTGGAGATCGGCGATTATCTTTTCGTCTCCAAATATGCCTACGGCTATTCCGATCATTCGTTTCCTTTTAGTCCCCCCCTGTTTTCCGGCAGGATTTTTGCCTCGCCGCCAAAACGCGGCGACGTCGCCGTCTTCAAGCTTCCGCGCGACGGACAAACCGACTACAT
>JBOHJQ010000025.1:0-37380 GCA_050728655.1 Methylocella sp. | reverse complement strand
GGGGCGCGGGCGCCCGCGCGCCTGGCCTGCTCTCGACGGAGGCCGACGTCTGCGAGTCCAGCGTTTTCGCCGTGATCTTCGCAGCAAACGGCTTGCCTGAGCCCTTGGCGGCGGCTTGCGATGGGCCGCCAGCCTCGGCACGCTTCGCCGGGACGCGCGCGACAATGGCGTCCATTGGGCCCAACCCAGAACCTGTGGATATTTCCTGCTCGGATTTCCTGATCAGCCCCACCCGCTCTTTTGAGGCTAAATCCAGCTTCGAAGAGTTTCCGGCCGGCCTGCCGGCGGGCGGCGAGGCGGCTCGCTTGCGCGCCTCGGAAAGCCTCGCGGCGTTTCGCTTGAGGGCGAGAATCGCCGCTGCGGCCGCCGCCGGTTTGGCGGCAACGCGGCGCGAAACCTCGACAACCGGCGTCTTTTTCGGCGCGGCCGCCGGCTTACGCTGCGCCGGTTTGGTAACGGAGGCAGGTCTTGCGGTCTTGCCCGAGACCGATTTTGCGTTCGCCCGCGCGGACGCATCGCGTCTGGCGCCGGCAGCGCGGGCGAGCACCGGCTTGGCACTCCTAGTCGCGCCCTTCTTTGCGGCACGGATCGTGTTGCTCGCGCGCGGCACGGCGCGTTCCGCCAAAGCCTTTTTCCTGGCCGCCGGCCTCGCCGCGACCGCGCGGTTCCCGCGCGCCGCCGCCACCGCGGTTTTGGTTTTCGTTCCGCGCGAGGACTTGCTGGCGGCTCGCTTCTTGGCAGCAAGCGCCCGCGCCGCGGCGGCCCGCTTCGCTTTGAATACGGCTGACGGTTTCGACGCCTTTGCCTTGGCGGTTCCCGGCTGTTTTGCCTTGGTTGTCTTGTTCGCCTGTTTAGTCTTGGACGATTTCATGGTCTTCTTGACAATCGCCATGATAAGCGTGCTCCTTTTTCCTGTCCCGCTTTGGAGACGAGACAGCTCTCGGCGGCGGACAAACCCTCAGCCGTTCGGAAACTCCGAATTTCGGCCCGGGAAAGGCGCGAAGCGGAATGCTCCTAAACGACGATCGTCCGTCCATAACTTGGCCGGATTGACGCAACGAGATATTTTCGGCCGCGCCGGCGAGGAACTCTTGTCCCCGCACCCTTAAAGTCTCCAAGACGCGGACGACAGGCGACAGCAAATTCCCACATTTGACGGCCGCCAAGAAACAGTGTGCCACAAAAAGGAGCAAAGATCAAAAGATATACTGCGCGCGGGCAACTTCAACCCCGGTTCCCCGCTTATGCGCCGGATTTTTTACGCGATCGCAGCAACCGGTCGGACCGAACCGAGGCGTTAGTCGCCTTGGCCTGGATTTGCGGAAAAATAAGCCTCTAGCTTGCCGGATCTGCCGTCGAATGTCTTTGCATCCGGGGGGGGATCGCGCTTAAGCGTGATATTCGGCCAAGACCGCGCCATGTCGAGGTTAAGCTTAACCCATTTTTCGAGCCCAGATTCAGTATCCGGCTTGATTGCTTCGGCCGGGCACTCCGGCTCGCAGACGCCGCAGTCGATGCATTCATCCGGATGGATCACAAGCATATTCTCCCCTTCGTAGAAGCAATCCACGGGGCAGACTTCGACGCAATCCATGTATTTGCACTTGATGCAGTTTTCGACGACGACGTAGGTCATGATCGTTTTCCTTCGCGGGCGAACGCCGCATCGTCCGCGCGGGCAGTCAACGGCCCAATGCCAAGGGTTAAAATGCCAAGGGTTAAGGAGAATAACTGCCGGTTCCCCTGCCGACGTGCTATCCCATTAACATAGCGCGAAGTCGAGAACGGCGCCATGGACCGGAACTCCAAGGGGAACACAACCTTTACCAAAACTTTCCAGAGACGCGCCTTCGCCCGCGCAGCACCTTGACGACGCCCGTAGTGCGACACTCGATCTATTCCATGTGGATAGTTTGCTTTAGCGCTGTTGATCCAAATAGTCCAAGGATTTTTGTAAGATTTTTGCAAGGACCCCGGATACTTCCGCGGCGCCGTCCGGGGAATGCGCGAGTCAAATCCGACCATTGGCAGGGCCGGGCGGCGGGCCCATCCCCGGGTCCGGCAATTCCTCGAACAAGAGGGAAGCTTCGGAAAACCCGCCCCGGCGCGCGCCGGGAGCAACAACCTTAAGAATCCGGACCTGCCGCTCCAGCGCGATCGTCAGGACATCGCCAGGTCCGACGCCCCTAGCCGGGGTTTCGATCCGCCGCGCATTGAGGCGCACATGGCCCTCGGCGACAAGCCGTGCGGCAAGACTCCGGGTTCTCGCCACACGCGCGAACCAAAGCCATTTGTCGAGCCGCTGCCGCAGCGCCAAGCCATTCCTTACGTCATTCCCGTTTCCGCAATAAATGGCGAATGTGAGCGCGATTTCAAGCGAAGAAACCGCCTTTGGGCGGAGCGAGAGGATTGGCGGCGCGTGGACGAGCCGGTCGGCCATGGCCGCCTGCTTCACTGCCGCGCACAAGACAGTCGCTGAGGAGGCCCGCAAGGCCATCTCGAAGGATGCGCGCCACGCTGGCCCCCAAGCCGCCTCTCCAGTCGCCAGCGTCCATGGCGTTCGTCTTGCGAGCCGCTAAGTTCACAGTGGAACGTCTCGCTTCCTTTCGCTCGCCCTTCGAGGCAGCCCTTCGGGCTTCTCTCAACTCGCCCGCGTCCATTGCGTTCGCTTTGCGAATCGCTACGCTCGCAACGGAACCTCGGGCTTGCTTCCGCTCAAGATGAGGGCTGAAGTTTTGTGCAAGCTTTTAAGACAGGCGCTGAGGGGGTAAACAAACCTGCGATAGACGCACAACGAGCCCCGGTGCATTCAAGCAGCTGCGGGGCTCTGCTTCGGCTTTGCGAAGCGATCTGTGATCTACATAGATACTTTGTACGAGCTAACATCCGCTTGGCCTTCGCGGGCGCTATCGCACGTCGATATCAGATTGTCGGCGGCGGCGTTTCGATTCGACCGGCACTTTTGCCCTTCGCGCCACCGTGACCCCGAGCCTGTCGGGGTCAATCAGACTGTCCCGGTGGAGTCATCGCTCCTCCATTGCATTGGAATCGATGAGTTGGCGAAAGAAGGCACCTTCCGCTTCCGGCCGGCACTTGTGATCACCGGCGGAAGCATCCTAATGTTCCCCTACTTCCGCGCAGGTGTCAATTTTTTTCGCTATATTTTGCGGCCATTTTGTCGCCCCGGAGCGTTGCCGCCGGGCGAGGCCCAGCACATGGCCACAGTGTTTCCCGGCCCTTCCGCATCGGCGCCGCTCTCCCCGCGGTTTTGATGATCATGCAGACGGTGCCACTGCAGTTTCTGACAAGCCCAGTCTGGACGAGCGTAAGCGCCGGCGCCCCACATCGGGTTGTTGGAAGCGCCGCCGCGATTGGCGTCCCTGCTTTGGTGACGGCGGCGGCAAAGCTTACGAGCGAGGTGGGCAAGGCGACGCTTTGGATTTCCATCGTGGCGGCGTCGTTCGCAGTGTTCATGCTGTTGCGCGGCGCTTCTCGCCGTGGCCGCGACTGGTTCTACGCGGCGGCGGCGGGCGCCTGCCTTGTCACACTCTTGGACCTTGCTTTCGTCAATGTTGGCCTCTCGGGCGCGGCAATCGCCTTGCTGTCGGCCACCATTTTCAGGTCGGGCCGATCCAATCGAGAGGCAGGGTTGCGTCTTAAGGAGTTGCCAAAGCCTTGGTCGAAACTTTAGCAGGGATCTTTTTCACACGATGGGTTGCGTCACCTGGATGCGCCACACCCCTCCGTGATGTTCATCACGGATATTCGGCGTCACCTATGCAACGAAAGCAAAAATATCGGCGTTAACCGCTGAAGCGGCTGTTGCGGGATTGGGTTGGCGAGCCAATGTAATCTTGCCATCGGCAACATCGCCATCCCCTAAACAGGGGGCGCGGACGAAGCGGGTTCGTGAGAATCTATCCGGCCGATGCAGGTTTAGAAAGCGAAATTCATGGCACGCTTTTTTTTGAAACTCTCTGAGAGCTGCCTCACAGCGGCACTGTTCGCATCCGCAATTTTGCTCGATTCGGCGCCGGCCTCGGCGGAGCCCGGTCCAGATGGACCGTTCGTCGGCTTTTCTGGGCACTGGTCGGGTGCCGGCACCGTCACCATGACGAATGGCGCGATCGAAAGGCTTCGCTGCAAGGCTGCTTATGCGGTTAATGCCAGCGGCAAGGCGCTTCAGCAAACTCTGCGCTGCGCGAGCGATAGCTACAGGTTGGAAATCAGCAGCAACGTCATTTCCGAGGGCGGCTCGGTTTCCGGTTCCTGGGCGGAGTCGACCCGCGGCTTGTCGGGAAATATTTCCGGCCGCGCCAGCGGTGCGGAGATTTTGGCCCATGTGGCGGGCGCCGGCTTCGCGGCCCGTCTCGACGTGCGGACCCACGGTGACATGCAGTCGGTCACGATAAGGCCGCAAGGCGACACCGAGGTGGCTGCCGTGTCGATCGCTCTGCGCAAATGATAGGATCCCCTAACTCTCGGCCGCCCGTCGCTTGTCGCGCCATGATCTGGCGCTGCGGGCAAGCCTAAACAGGAACGTGGCCGTTGGCCGCAAAATAAAGAGATCGGCGGTCAGGGCCGCGATCATGGTGAATGCGCTCAGCCAACCGAAGAGGCGCAGCGACGGCAGGTCGGAAAAGACCGTCACCACCAGCCCGCACGCAAGCACCATCGAGGTTAGAATGACGGCGGGGCCGACGAGTATGGTTGCCCGTTCGACAGCTACTCCGGGATCCCGGCCTGGGTCGTCCTCAAGACGCAACCGGTTGAGAAAGTGAATTGTTGCGCTCAACCCCAGTCCGAATGAAACGGTCAGCGCCACGACGCTTGCGAACTGGAGGCCTTGTCCCATCACGCGGAGCAAGGCGCCAGCGGCAACGACTGGGAAAATCCCCGGAAGGAAGCTCGCCAGCATGACAGCAAAGGAGCGGAAGGCGGCGCCGATGAATGCGGCGACGAACGCGAATTCGATCGTCAAGCCGCGGCTCAATTTTTCAATCATATTGGCGCTGTTTCGCGCGGCTATCACCGAAAGACCCGTCGTCGAGATCCTGTAGCTGGGGTGACGAGCGCGGACCTTGGCGAGAGCGTTGTCCAGTGCCTCGATAATTGGAAGAAGCTGGCTCGCGTCGGCATCCGGTATGCGCCCAGACACGACCACTGCATCCTCCCCCGCCGAAATGAAGCGCCGTGTCAAATGTTCCGGCAACATGTCGACATACTGCTTCAGGATGCCGGCGCCTGGTTTGCCGGCCTCGATGAGCCACCGGCGTAATGTCTCGATAGACCAGACGTTGCCGACGCCCCTTTGTTTCCCGAGAATCGCATGCACCGTGGCGATCACTTCGAGAGTTTCCGGCGCGTAGAGCGATGCGCCGGGTGGAAATTCGATCAGGACATCGATCGGATTGGCACCGGTTAGCTTGGCGTCAAGACGGCTGCTCGCGGCAACCGCTTGTTGCTTGTCCGGCACTTGATCGGCGAGCCGGTACCTCGGCTCGAGGCTAGCAAAGCTGAAACCAAGCCAGGCGACGACAAGGGCGCCGGCCAGACTATAAAGGCCGGGACGCCGGACCATGCGGGCGGCGACAAAGCCGCAAAACCGCCTCAGCGCCTCGACTCCGAAATCCGAGCGGGCGATTTGGGCCGCGAACGCGCTCTCCTCGCGCAACAATAGGATACCCAGAAGCGGCATGAGCACGAGGACGGCGACCAGTGCAATGATCGTCGCGATGAACCCTGCCTCGCCAAAGCTTCGTATCAGGTCCGAGCTCGAAAACTGCAAGGCCACGAAGGACAGAGCCGCCGTCGCGTGGGTGAGAACGCAAGCCGGCCCGACGATCAATATCGCATTGTTCAAGGCCTCGAATTTGCTTTGGCCCTCGAGCAACCGGTCGCGCGTGGCGAAGGTAAGCTGCATGCTGTCGGAGAAGCTGATCACCATGATGAGAGGTGTCATCACGTTGAGAAACATATTGAGGCGGAAATCCAGCCAGCCGAGCGCGCCGAGTGCCAATAATATGGCGATTAGCGGCGGACCAGCCGCGATGACCATGAAAGAAACCCGGCGGAAGAAAACGATCGCGATGAGACATCCGGCAACGAACCCGGCTGTATTGTAGACTAACCTGTCGCGTTCGACCGCGTTACGGATCTCGAGCTGCATCACCGGAACGCCGGATAGCTCCGCCTTCAGTCCCGTGCCGGCGAGATCCTCGGCCATCGAGGCGCGAATGTCGCCGACGACATCGCGCAGCCGATTACTCTCGACGACGGATGGATCGAGCGCGAGGACGACCAAGGTAAGCTCGCCATCGTTCGACAAAAGCTTGCCACGGATGATCTCATTGCCCATCACGCGACGGACCAACGCGTCGTAAGCGGCGCCTTCTGGCAGCTGATCTGGAAACAGCGGCGCCGGAATCGCACCATTTTCCGGCGGCTGACGCGCCGAGAAAATTGAGATGATGCCCCGCGTACCGTCGATCAGCTGAACGTCGGTGACGACATCGCGCAGCTTCTCGACCGATTCGCGCCCGAGCAGTTTCGTTCCTTCAATGACGAGGAGCACATCGAACTCGCTCGACGGAAAACGTCGCGTCACCTCCTCGTATTGCCTGAATTCCGGCGTCTCCGAGCGGAACAACTGGCTGAGCGAATCGTCGACCTTGAGCCTTGTGACGCCAAAACCAGCGGCAATCGCGAGCGCTGTCGCGATCAGGGCGACGGCGCGGGGAATGCGCAGCGATACTAAGCCGATCCGCTCGATGCCGAGGGCGAGGGTGTGCCGCCTTTGATTGCCGCTTGCACCAGACGACGGCTTTGCTTGCTCGACTTTTCTGAGTCTCAAGCGTCTCTCCGAACAGCAATCCTGCGAAGGCCTTCCTTACAGGCTCGCCACGACCGTGCGCGATCAGAGGAGATGCAGCATCGAGGCAGCAATTGCGCGGATGCCGGCCCGCCAACCACCGTTGGTACCGGGGTTTCCACCGCAAGAACCGCCTCTTCGCACTGCTGAGCCGACCGGTCATAGCGGACGGGCGCGGGAGCGGGAGAGCGATTTCCCGGATCCGTGAAGATTAACTGGCTTGATTGAAGATTGGTTCCGCCGCTGCCGCCGCGCGAACCTTGCTCCGCCCGCTGCCGCGGCCAGCCAGTCTTATGATGACGGGCCGGCTGGTGACGAAACGGCCCTGTTGCGCGGCTACCGGTTCAAACCGGCTCCCGGACGAGCGCGGTCAGGCAAAAATCGAGCATGTGGTCGAGAGCCGGTTCCGGCTCCTGCTCATATTCCGCCATTAGGCGCGGATGACAGAAGCGGATGCACGCGGTGTTGACAAGGCGCGCCGCGAGCGCCGCGTCTCCCGGATGGAACTCGCCAGCCGCCATGCCACTCGCAATTATCTGCTCAAGCATCCCGGTCATGCGATGGTTGTGCTCGCGCATGATCGCCCAGTTTTCGGTCATAGCGGCTTCGATCAACTCATGCAGCTTGCGGTCGAACATATACTGTTTGTAATGCGCTTTTTCGACGGACGTGACCAAGTTGCGCATTCTTTGAAGGGCGGTACCGCGAGACCCGGCGATTTTCCCCGCCTCGGCTTCGATCTTGCCGAGGAGGTCCATGCAGACAGCCGCGTTGATTTCGGACTTCGCCCCGAAGAAGCGATAGACATTCGCCGGAGACATGTGCAGCTCGCGGGCGATATCGGCGACCGTCGTCTTTTGGAAGCCGAGCTGCCGGAACAGCCGCTCCGCTACTTCGACGATCAGGCGACGCGTATCGCTTCCCTTGGCTTCTTTTTCCGCGGGGTCTCTCGGCGTGGCTTCTCTTGCCGTGGGTTCTCGTTCAGTTCGCATGTCTTGACCATCCCGTCGGGCATCGTCGGGACTATGCTCTTCGCGCGGGTCCGGCGCTTCCCCCAAATGGGTTTGGAGACGGATATACTTTTCCTTAATGTCGCTTAGACCGCGCATCATTTTCAGATCCTTTCCACCTATCAGCCGCATTATGCCGCCCTTTCCCGCCAAGCGCTTCCCCCAAATGAGTAAATTTGTTTGGTGATCAATTGGTACACGAAGTTTGAGTGACGTTTGCCATCATATAGCTGTGAAAAATTGACGCATAGGCGACCTGCCGCGAGTTGAGGTGGGTTTGGCATGCGGGTTTCGCTGAATCTGAGCCATTCTTTCCTCTTAACTCTTTAAATTAAGTTCGCCTCCTACACTCTTGGGTGCGCCCATCATTATCAAAACACGAATAATGGTAATTCATAGATCGTAGTCTATAGCGATTCCGCCTGTCATGTCTGTGGCCTACGCCACAGAGAATATAAATATAAACTGCAACTTTTTGTCAATGATCGCCGTGTCGGGACTGTGCGCCCAGCCTCGCGGGACATAACGATGAAGGCCTCCTCTTCGACGATAAGGATTATGGGACTTGCCCAGGGCAATCGGGTGAAGGGCCGGAACCCTCGCTCTCATGCTGAGGAGGCGGCGTAGCCGCCGCCTCGAAGCACGAGGCCGAGCAGAAATTTCCTGCTAAAGGGCTTCCTCGTCCTTCGAGAGGGCCGTTTCGGGGCCTCCTCAGGATGAGGAAGCCCTTCACCTGATTGACCGTCTCCCACACGTCTTGGACGCGCCTTATATCATCGAAAACCTAATGATGGTAATTCATAGATCGTAGTCTAAAGCGATTATAACGATCGCGTCTGTGGCCTGCGTTACAAAGGATAAAAATAAAAATATCAACCATCACTTCTTGCAACCTTGACTCCTGGGACCGTTCGTCGTCCATTCCCGCTGGACGTTGTGAACGCTTTTTTGGACCGGACATGGACAAAAAACTAACAACTGTAACGCATAATAACCGGTTTCTGAGCGCCTTTGAGCCTGCCAGCCGCGCGCGGGTCGATCCCCATCTTGAGAGTGTCGAATTCAAGCTTGGCGACATCGTGTGCGAGGCGGGTGGCCACCTCGAGCACGCCTATTTCCCCGATGGCGCCGTCCTCTCATTGTTGACGGTTCTTGAGAACGGGGCGGCGATCGAGACGGCGAACATCGGGCGGGAAGGCGCTTTCGGTCTCTTCGCGGCCATGTATAGCCGCGTCTCGTTCAATCGAAGTCTTGTCCAACTGGAGGGCGGCCTGCTTCGCCTCCCGATCAAGGTTTTGCAACGAGAATTCGAGCAAAGCCCGCACATTCGCAATCTCTTCGTCAGCTATTCCGAGACTCTGCTCGCTCAGATTCAGCAGACCGTCGCGTGCAATTCCATTCACACAACGCAAGAGAGGATCTGCCGCTGGCTCCTCATGATGCATGACCGGGCGGATGCCGAAGACTTGGTGTACACGCACGAGTTTTTGGCCGAGATGATGGGCGTCAATCGCAAGTCGGTGACGCTTGCCGCGCAGGCGCTGCAGGCGGCCGGCCTCATAAATTATCGCCGGGGGAAAATGCAAGTTCTCGATCGTCCGGGCCTCGAAAAGGCGTCGTGCGAGTGCTACCGCGTCATCAAGGAGCGCTTCGCCGCCTTCTTGACCCCCCCAATCGACGCGGTTCAGGAACATACGCGGGGGCGGAAATAGCACAGGCCACGCCGCGTTCCGCCTGTCCGTCTGTGGCTTGCACCACAAAGCAAATTGATATATGCGTAGTGCTCGCAGTAGCGCCGCTCGGCGCTATCCTGACCTCGTTTGGCCGTTTGTGGCTCCCGCGCGCCGGGGGTTACGAGTTTCCTTGGGAGGGGATATGGAGAAAAAGCGAACAGCTGTTACGAATGGCAACCGGTTGCTGGCTGCAATTCAGCCGGCCAGCCGCGAGCGGCTGGCCCCCTATTTTGAGCAAGTCGAGGTCAAGCTAGGCACCACCGTGTGCGAGGCGGGCGGGGTCCTCAATCACGCCTATTTCCCCAATGGCGCCGTCCTCTCCTTGTTGACGGTTCTGGAGAATGGGTCAGCGATCGAGACGGCGAATATCGGGCGGGAAGGCGCTTTCGGTCTCTTCGCGGCCATGTATAGCCGCACCTCCTTCAATCGAAGTCTTGTCCAACTGCAGGGCGGCCTGATTCGCGTCCCGGTCAAGGCTTTGCAAGAGGAATTCGAGCAAAGCGCGCACGTTCGCAATCTCTTCGTCAGCTATTCCGAGACGCAGCTCGCTCAGATTCAGCAGACGGTCGCGTGCAATTCCATGCACACAACACAAGAGAGGATCTGCCGCTGGCTCCTCATGATGCATGACCGGGCGGACGGCGAAGAATTGGTATACACGCACGAGTTCTTGGCCGCGATGATGGGCGTCGGTCGCAAGTCGGTGACGCTTGCCGCGCAGGCGCTGCAGAAGGCCGGACTCATCGAGTATCGCCGGGGGAAAATGCAAATTCTCGATCGTCCTGGCCTCGAAAATGCGTCGTGCGAGTGCTACGCCGTCATCAACGAGCGCTTCGCCGCCTTCCTGAAGCCGCCTCCCCATGCGGTGCAGGAACATACGCACGGGCGGGCATAACACAGGCCACGGCGCGTTCATTTCGCGGGTTGGCGCCGTCCGGTGCCATCGGCAGCAACCGCCGCCGGAGAGCGCGGCGCAAGGCGGGCGCCTCATCGAGGCCGGCAAGCCGAGTCTCATCGCGATCATCGCGGTGGCGCGCGAGCTGTTGACCATCCTCAACGCCATGCTGCGCGACAGGAAACCGTGGCTCGCGGTCGAACAGGAGCTGGCTCATGCCAAAGCTTCGATCTGATGCTTGCCCAAGCTCCGCGCCGGCCGGACGAGTCAAGGCCAACGCCGCGCAAACGGGAGCGCGGAAGCGCTCGCCTTGATGCGGCCGGCCGGCCCAGACAACACTTTCATCAGCAGATCACCCTTGACTCACAAGACAGTCGCTGAGCAGCAGTCCCGTCGTATCGAGAATTATCGGCTTCCCTTGGAAATTCGCCGCGAAGTTCCGGGATAGATAGTGTTCCTGGATCATGACGACCCGTAGGTCTGGCCGGTTTGCCCGTGTTTGTCGACCCAAACGGGGGATGCGATCGATCGGATTCTGTGATTTATCGAGCAACACTTTGGTTTGATATGTACTGACAAATTTCAGGGGTTGGTGACAGTCCGGCAACCGGCGCACCGGCCGCTCCTAACACATTCGGAGAATATCCATGCGTTTCCAGTCAGAGTCTCTCTTCGCGGCCGCGCTTCTCGTCGCCTTGGCGGCATCCCCCGCTTTAGCCAAGGGTTCTAGTTGTCTGGCGTGCGGCAATGGCAGTGGCACTGCGGCTCCCGGCCCGATCGCGGGCGTGGGCCTTGGCTATCTCGTGCTCGCCGGCGGATATTACGTCGTTCGCCGTTGGCGCAAGCACAACAACGGGGAATAGCCTCGCCACTTCCAGGAATTATTGGCGCGCGTGACCTTTGGTCGCACGCGATCGAGGACCCAACGCGTAGGTGGGGCGCTAAGAGATGCCCTGGGACGCGTTGCTGCCTTGCGCGCTTGGGGCAGGTCGAGAGCTGCATATCCACTGACCCAATCGGGGGATGCGATCGACCGGAACCATTGTATAGTGTATACTGACAAACAAGTTGGTTTGAAGCAAGTTTAAGCATTGATAAATTTAAGGGGTTTGTGAAAGGCGGGCAAACGGCGCGCCGGCCGCTCCTCTATCATTTGGAGAACGTCGATGCGTTTCCAGTCAGGGCCTCTCGTCGCGGCCGCCCTCCTCGTCGCGTTGGCGACATCCCCGGCTTTTGCCTAGTGTCGGACGGGGTGCGCCGGCCGTTCTGTTCCCGGCCCGGTGGCGGGCGTGGGTCTTGGCTATCTCGTGCTCGCCGGCGGATATTACGTGGTTCGCCGTTGGCGCAAGCACAACAACGGGGAATAGCCTCGCCAATTCCAGGAATTATTGGCGCGCGTGGCCTTTGGTCGCACGCGATCGAGGACCCAACGCATAGGTGGGGCGCTGAAAGCTGCCTCGGGATGCGTTGATGCCTTGCACGCGGTGGAGGGCGTCGAGAGTTGTCGGCTTCCCCCCGGAAATTCGCCGCGAAGTTCTGCGATGGATAGTGCTCCTCGATAAGGGCGACCTCTACGTTTGGCCGCGAGGGATATAACGGGAAAACCACTGACTTCACTGATTCCACTGATCGGAAGGCCGATGCGCAAGCGCCGGCTCACGAAACGCCACGACGCATTCTCGACAAACAACTTAACCAACAATAGAGAACGGAAATAAAAAAGGATTGCGATTTACGCCGCTATTGCCGTGATAATTATCAGCGCCACGGACGCCGCCGCCGTCGATGCCCGCAAAACTATTGCCTGGAAAGCCTAAAAAGGAATTTTGAATTGTCTTGCAAAACACTCTCGATTGCAGTTCTCACCGTGATCCTAATGCCGATGGCCGCACATTCCCAGATAGACCCATACGCTGGCGAACTAGCGGAACAGAAAACCGCTTATCAACATAAAGCGGACATCGAGGATGATGCGCGCGCGCTTGGTCGTGCTGCTGCATGTCGGGCAATCGAACTCGATGTCGCTGCGGCATCAGTAGACCAAACCCTAATAAAATTTTTGAGAAGTCAGGATAATTTTGCCCGCGGGGCGCCCGTGTTTAATGTCAATATAATTGATCGGATACGGCAGTTGGTCTTCGACGAAGCAAAAAAGCCCCAAGAATGCCTCTACTGGTACAAGCATCCGGAGGTCGCTCTAGCTCGGGCAGCGGCTCCGAGCGTTGGCTGTGGCATCGGGGGCCGTGGCAGCAGCAGCAGCAACAGCAGTGGTGGCGGCAACAGCGGCGATGGTGGCAGCGGCCGCGGTGGCAGTGGTACTAGCGGCCGCGGTGGCGGCAGTGGCAGCGTTGGCATTGGCGGCGGCGGCAGTGGCAGCGTTGGCATTGGCGGCGGCGGCGGGGGCAGCGTTGGCATTGGCGGCGGCGGCGGCGATGGCGGCGGCGGCAGCGGCAGCAGCGGTGGTGGCCGCGATGGCGGCGGCGGCAGCGGTGGTGGTGTTGGGAGCAATGTCTCCGCTCCCGGCCCGATCGCTGGCGCGGGGCTCGGCTACCTCGCGCTCGCCGGCGGATATTACGTCGTTCGCCGTTGGCGCAAGCACGACAACGGGGAATAGCCTCGCCAATTCCAGGAATTATTGGCGCGCGTGACCTTTGGTCGCACGCGATCGAGGACCCAACGCAAAGGTGGGGCGCCGAAAGATGCCTTGGGACGCGTTGATGGCTTGCGCGCGGGGGGGCAGGTCGAGAGCAATATATCCACTGACCCAATCGGGGGATGCGATCGACCGGAACCAGTGTATAGTGTATATTGACAAACAAGTTGGCTTGAAGCAGGTTTAGGCATTGATGAATTTATCGGGTTGGTGACTGGCCGGCATCCGGCGCACCGGCCACTCCTCGAACATGTGGAAAACATTCATGCGTTTCCAATCAAGGCCTCTCCTCGCGGCCGCGCTCCTTGTCGCGTTGACCACATCCCCCGCTTTTGCCTGGCAGTTGTGTTTGCCTTTTGGATTGGGGTGCATTGGTGGCGGTGGCAGTGGCGGCGGCGGTGGCGGCGGCGGTGGCACTGCCGTTCCCGGCCCGATCGCCGGCGCGGGTCTTGGCTATCTCGTGCTCGCCGGCGGATATTACGTGGTTCGCCGTTGGCGCAAGCACAACAACGGGGAATAGCCGCCCCAATTCCAGGAATCATTGGCGCGCGTGACCTTTGGTCGCGCACGATGGAGGAGCCGCCGCGTGGCTGACGCGCTGAACGACGCCGCGGGTGGCGTCGATGCCTTGAACGCGGGCGGCGCGACCGCGTCCCCGTTCTTCGCAACCATTGGGCAGCCGTTTCGCCGCGGCGAGTTTCTTGCTGGCCTTTTCATCCTGGGATTTTCAAACGGGATTTTCGAAAAAATCATGCGGGCGATCGCGCAGGGCACGATTGAGACCGCGATCTTGGGCACGTTTGGAATCAGCGTTCTCGTGTGGGTCGCATGCTTTATCGCTGTGTCGCTCCTGCTTCGCCAGCCCCCGGAGCGCGTGACCCGCAACGACCTGATCCTTGGGGTGGCGGTCACCGCCGCCGCGCTCATCCCCTCCGCTAAACCGAGCTGGATCGCGCTGACCTTGCTCGGGCTTTATGGTTTGCGCTGTTTTGAAGCCGGCTCGCCGGCGCGCCGGGCGGCTTTCGTCATCCTCGCCGTAACGGTTCCGATGTTTTGGAGCCGATTGGTATTCGCGATGCTGAGCGATTTCATTTTGCAGGCCGACGCAATTTTGGTCAGTTTGATCGTCGGAACGGAGCGGATAGGGAACACGGTTGGGTTCGCCGATCACTCAGGCTATCTTTTTATTCTACCGTCTTGCTCGTCGCTGGCGGATGTCTCACTCGCGGTGCTGGGGTGGGCCCTTTTTACCCAAGCCCTCACGCGCCGGCCGTCCCTGAAAGATGTCTGGTGGTGTCTCGCGGCATGCACCGCTGTGATCGTGATCAACGTCACGCGCATAGCGCTCATCGGTCTTCACCGCGAGCACTTCGAGCTCCTTCACGGCCCGGTCGGAGCAGGTGTCGCGAGCTTTCTCGCCCTCGTGGCGATTGTTGGGATCAACTTGATCAGGATTCGCGATGAAGTCTTCGCTCGTTCCTAAGCTCGCTCTCTGCGGCCTGCTAATCGTCGCCCTCTCGTTCAAGGTCTCGGTTGGCATGCGCCAGTTTGTGTCCGGACAAGACGAAATGGTGAGAACGTACATGGCCACGTTTCTTGCTCGGCATGGATTCCAACCAAATCGCGCCGTCACGATCCAAAATCCGCTCGGCGCGTCGGGCCGTTCTGGCGACTGTCAATTGCTCGTCACCGAGGTGGCGTATCAGGGCTGGCAGCGGGATTTTTTTCGCCGTGTGGTCTCGGAGGACGACCAATCCTTTTTCTTTTTCCGGGGCCACAAGTATCAGGACCAGCCCGTCTGGCTGACGCGGCTGTCAGGCTACTGGAATACTTTCCTTCGGAACCTCGGATTTAACCTACCAATAGAGCCGGTTTTGGGAATCGTTGCATCTCCCCCTTGCGACCTGAACGCGATGCCGTGGCAAGAACTCGCCGACCATGTCGCCGCATTGCGACGATGAAGCGAAACGTGTCAAGCCGATAGAGTTCAACTCCCCGCCGCCTCGATCGCCTTGGCGCGCTGGAGCGCCGGGCGGGCGAGGCAGCGGTCGACATAGGCGCGCAGCGCTGGGCGCGACGGAACAAGCTTGAAAATATCGATCCCGAAATAAAGGTCGAGACCGATCATGACGTCGGCCGCCGAGAATTTTTCGCCGAGCAGCCACGGACCCGTGGTAACCGCCGCCTCAACCACGTCGAAGACGCGGTCGAACTCACCAAATCCTGCCGCCTCGGGCCTCAACTGGACATTGCCGAACTTCGCCAAAAAGGCCTGCTCGACACAGCCCGGCGAGAAAAACAGCCATCGCAGATAGGGCGCGCGGGCCGGATCGCCGAGAGGCGGGGCAAGGCCTGCTTGCGGGACCGCCTCCGCCACATAGGCGCAAATGGCGCCGGATTCCGCGACGGCGAGCGTCCCGTCGGTCAGCGCGGGAACCTTCGCCATCGGATTGATCGCGCGAAATTCCGCGCTTTTTTGGTCGCCGGCTGCCAGATCGAGCCGGACGCGCTCATACGGAACGCCCGCTTCTTCGAGCCCCCAAAGTGCCCGCAGCGAACGAGTGCGCGGTGCCCAATAAAGTTTCATCATTTGCCTCCGTCTGGCTGGAAAAAATCACAAATGCTCCACCGCGACGATGCCTGGGATCGCCTTGAGCGCGCCCGCGACTTGCGGCGAGACGGAAAATTTGCCGGGCAGCTTCACTTCGACCTCGCCGCTACTCGTTAGCAGCACCAGCGACACGTCGCCATCGCCCCGCGCGCTCAAATGCCGAGCGATCTCGCCCAGCGGATCTTTGTCGCGCAAAAAGACGCGCAAACTCGTTCCGATCCGACTCGCCGCGGCGTCCAAAGATTCCACCGAGACGATGCGGGCCCGCACGTCCTCGCCATCAAGGGAGGCTTGCAGGCAAACGAGCACGGAAGCGCCTTTCTCCAGAAGATCGCGATATTGATTGAGACCTTCCTGAAACAAAATCGCTTCATATTGGCCAGATTGATCCGAGAGGTTAACGATCCCCATCTTCGCCCCCGACTTGATCCGCCGCTCGTGCCGCTCAAGCACTGTCGCGGCGAGCCGCGCGGCGGACGCGCCCTGCTTGACCGCGCCGGCGAACTCTGCCCAGCGCCGCACCTGCAGCCGGGCGAGGATCGCGGCATAGGCATCGAGCGGATGCCCGGACAGAAAGAAGCCGCCCGACTCGAACTCGCGCCGCAGCCGCTCGGCGAGCGGCCAAGGCTCGACCTTCGGCAGCACAATGGAATCGCGATTTTCGCCGCCGAACAGCACGCTTTGCCCGGCAAGCTGCTCGTCCTGGCGCCGCTGCGCCGCAGCGAGAATGGTTTCGGCGCCGGCAAAAACCCGCGCGCGGTTGGGCTCGAGTTCGTCGAACGCGCCGACCGAGGCGAGACTCTCGAGCATGCGCTTATTGATCTCGCGCGGATTAAGTTTTGCCGCGAAATCGGTCACATCGCGAAACGCGGGCCTCGAAGGGCGCGCTGTTCCACCAACGTTGTTGATCGCCGCCAGCGCCAGCGCCCGCGCCTGTGCCTCGCCGACGCCCTTGATCGCCGAGAGCGCATAGCGGATCGCCGGCTCGCCACTGCAATCGGCGGGCTCGAAATCGGCGCCCGACGTCTGCACCGACGGCGGCAAGACAGCAATCTTCAACCGGCGCGCCTCGGCGCAGAATTCGGCGAGCTTGTCGGTGTTCGATTTGTCGAGCGTCATCGAGGAAGCCAGGAATTCGACCGGATAATTGGCTTTCAGATAGGCTGTTTGATAAGCGATCAGCGCATAGGCCGCCGCATGGCTCTTGTTGAAACCGTAGTCGGCGAATTTGGCGAGGAGGTCGAAAATCTCGTCCGCCCGCGCTTTATCGAGGCCGCGCTCAACCGCGCCGGTGACGAAACGAGTGCGCTGCGCGGCCATCTCGGCCTTGATCTTCTTGCCCATGGCGCGGCGTAAAAGATCCGCCTCGCCGAGCGAAAATCCGGCGAGAACCTGGGCGATTTGCATCACCTGTTCCTGATAGATGATGACGCCAAAGGTCTCCTTGAGGATCGGCGCGATTTTTGGATGGATGTAGTCGGGCTCTTCCGCGCCGCGCTTCGCCGCGCAATAGGTCGGGATATTCGCCATCGGGCCCGGCCGGTAAAGGGCGTTGAGCGCGATTATGTCCTCGAAGCGGTCCGCGCGCATGTCGACCAGGGCCTTGCGCATGCCGGCGCTATCAAGCTGGAAGACACCAACCGTTTCGCCGCGCTCGAGCATCGCGTAAGTTCGTTTGTCGTCGAGGGGAATTTTCGCAAGATCGACCGCGATCCCCCGCCTTCTCAGAAGCTTGAGGCAATTGGCGACGGTGGTCAGCGTTTTGAGGCCTAAAAAATCGAATTTGACGAGGCCCGCGGCCTCGACCCATTTCATGTTGAACTGGGTTGCCGGCATGGCGGATTTCGGATCGCGGTAAAGCGGCACGAGTTCCTCCAGCGGCCGGCCGGAGATGACAATCCCCGCCGCATGCGTGGAAGCATTCGAATAAAGTCCTTCAAGCGTCTGCGCGATCTGCAGCATTTTTGCCACGCGGGGCTCGGTCGCCGCGGCTTCCTTGAGGCGCGGCTCCGACTCGATGGCTTGTTTCAGGCTCATCGGCGCGGCCGGATTCTGCGGCACCAGCTTAGCCAGTCTGTCGACCTGGCCGAGCGGCATTTCAAGGACGCGCCCGGCATTGCGCATCACGCCGCGCGCCAGAAATGATCCGAAAGTGATAATTTGCGCGACTTTATCGTCGCCGTAGCGGCGCCGGACATAGGCAATCACCTCGTCGCGCCTCTCCTGACAGAAATCGATATCGAAATCCGGCATCGAAACGCGTTCGGGATTGAGGAACCGCTCGAATAAGAGACCGAAGCGGATCGGATCGAGATCGGTGATCGTGAGCGCATAGGAAACCAAGGACCCGGCCCCCGACCCGCGTCCCGGTCCGACCGGAATATCCCGCGATTTGGCGAATTTGATGAAATCCGCGACGATCAAAAAATAGCCGGGGAAATTCATCCTGACGATCACTTCGAGCTCGAAGGCAAGCCTGGCGCGATAATCGCCGGCCGTGAAGCCTTGCGCCGGACCATGTGCGGCAAGACGCGCCGCGAGGCCTGCCTCCGCCGCGGCGCGGAGTTCGGCTGCCTCGTCCTCGACCCCGCCATTGCTGGCGAAACGCGGCAGAATCGGTTTGCGCGTCAGCGGCCGGTAGGCGCAGCGCAACGCGATCGCGACGCTGCTGCGGGTTGCCTCCGGCATGTCCGAAAAAAGCGCGATCATTTCCGCGCGCGTCTTGAAACGATGCTCGGGCGAAAGCTGGCGGCGGGCGCCGTCGCTGATGAGCGTTCCGTCCGCGATGCAAATCAAGGCATCGTGCGCTTCATAATCCGAGGCCGCCGCGAAAAACACTTCGTTGGTCGCAACAAGCGGAAGCGAGGCGCGATAGGCGAGATCGAGGAGACGCGCCTCGATCGCGCGTTCGGAGGCAAGCCCGTGGCGCTGGATTTCGACATAGAGCCGGCCAAGAAACAGCTTCTCGAGCGCCGCCGCGCGGGCAAACGCCAGCTCCGCTCGGTCATGGGCGAAGGCTCGGTCGAGGGGACCGCTTGGGCCGCCAGTGAGCGCGATCAGACCTTGCGTTCGTCCTTCGAGACAGGCGATGTCAACATGCGGCGGATCTCCAGGTTCTGGATCGAGCCAGGCGCGCGAGGCAATGTGCATCAGGTTCGAATAGCCGGCGGCGTCCGTTGCCAAGAGCACGATGGATGCGTGGCAAGCGCTCGCCTCGCCGCGCGGCGCCCCTGCCGCGCCGTCTTGAAAGTCGATGGTGATTTGCAGGCCAGGGATCGGCTGCACCCCTTCCTTCGCCAGTTTCTCGGAAAACTCCAGGGCGCCGAAGAGATTGTTCGAATCGGTGATCGCCAATGCCGGCATGGCATCGGCGATGGCAAGCTTGGCGAGCTTGGCGACCGGCATCGCCCCCTCGCGCAAGGAATAGGAGCTGTGCACATGCAGATGCACAAAGCCAACATCGTCGAGGATGCGGCTTGGGTCGCCGGCGCCGTTGCCGCCCGCATCATTGCCGTTCGCGGGCGCGGTCATTGCTTTCGCACCAAATTGCCGTCCGCACGGCCGAGGCCGTCACCGTCATTCCTCGCCGCCGGGTTCACGCCGCCGCACTCCGTTCCGCCAGCAGCCAGGGATGCGCGACCTCGGCCTCGCCATGACCACATACCCGCCCCCGAAGGTCACCGCGTAGCCCATCGCTTGCCTCTCGCCGAGGACGCCAAGGCGACCGTGCCCTTCAACACAATTCAAGCTGCTGGGGTGGCAAAAAACCGGGCTGATATTGGTATAACCAGCGGATACAAACCGGACAACCGAATCCGCTTCGATTTGCCGTTCGCGCCGGGAAGACGGCTGCAGACATTGCCGGCCTCCACGAGACCACGTTCCATAACCGCCGCTTTCGTCGTGTCCCACGCAACGGCATCGAATTAGGTCTCGCTGAATCAACCGCTGGCGCTATTGTGGCGGGGCGCCAGCTATGACAAAAAAGTGTTTCCTCCTTTCCAATAGCAGTGAGTATGCAAACACCGTGGTCTGGCACCAGTTCATAGTTTGCATCGTGGTATTGCCCGAGCAGTCGATGGGCGCGCGGGCGGCCGGGTTGAGAGCCGTCGCGCAGGTGGTGTCGCCTGGGTTGCACACAATCCAGGGCGGGGTTTGGGGCGCGGGCGGCTTCGGTGGAACCGGTTGGTACTTGAGCTTGAATGTATATAGCTGAAGCAAACTTGAATTGTCCACCCAGCTTAACGGACAGGCATTGACGTTGGTCGAGCTGATGACAAAGCTTGGGAAATCGGGATTCACATCTGTGTCCGGTGTAGTCTTGCAGATACCGTACTTCGAAAACTTGACGCGATCTTTGAGCGAAAATCCAAAACTCACGTTAATAAATGGGGTAGCGTGGTTTGGGTTCGGCAACCCATTCACCCCTCCGACGGCAAGGATAAGCCCATCGCCGGCGACTTGCATATTCCCCACGGCGTCGTCGACAGAGTAGGCATAGACATATGGCGCGTCAATATAGTCTTTACCATGAATCAGCACGCCGTAGGGGTTGAACCGTCCTCTTAGCGTATTTTCGCCTACGTCAGCTGGCCAATACTGCAATCTATCAAATTCCGCTTTGACCGCTTGATACTTGGTATAAATCCTTGATCCATCCGGGTTGCAGCACGTGAAGTAGCCTGGGGTATTTTCAAGCAGGTTACCCCGGGCGTTAGTACAATTATCATTAAATGGACTCCAGCCGTGCACCGACCGCAGCATCAACGCCCTGGTGCGCACCACGGGATTGGGATGCATCCCGTCGGAGTTGCAGCCAAACGACGGATCCGTGTAGGTCGCCACGTAATTCTGATAGTTGGCCCCGAACAGCGCCCTTACATCGCGCATCACAGGACAAATTGGTTCTGTACCATTTTCCGCGACGCAAAATTGCCAAAGTGCTGCCATAGTGTTTATGGGTACCCACGGGTAGGGAGGCGGCGGTGGCCCCGGCAGTGGCGGCCCCACCGGCGTCATATCTGGGTCGCCCGCAAAGATATGGAGGGCCGACGGGATTTTTAGAATTGTTGCCCCTTGGTCGTCCTTGAATTGCGGCCAGCCTGTCCATGGTGAACTCGGCATGGTGAATTTCATGAGGGCGGCCCTAAAGGTCTCGATGGACTGTATCATGCCGATATAACCAACTTGAATGTTATTGAACGGCTCCATCGCGACCGGCATGAAAGCGGTATCGACATAAGAGACATCGTAGTCGACGTTATGCAAATCCAGCCCAAATGGATCCTTGTTTTGGTTGATAGCCCCTAAGGTATATTCGGTCAGCTGACTCGGGTCATTGTTCTTCAAACCGGCCGGATCCTTGAAGATTTGCAATGGCTGCTGACAGGTGGGACACGTCGGGACGGCAGCGCCTGGGATGGGATTACATGTGAATTTGGCGTAGGTGATGGGACACGTGCTGGGGACGGGGGAGCCATTACATTTGACCTGGCACCCCCTTGCCGGTAAATTCGTGCCAGTATAGTTCGCCGTTAGGGCCGCTGGCGGCTGATGAACCGAATTTAGGTTTTTGAAGAATTCGATGCGTCCTCCACCCCACCAATCGATATATTGATCGGGGCAGTTCGGGGTTGCCGGATTAGTGGGGCATTTCGGGTTTACCTGAGGGGTAAGGACCAATTGCGTATAGAACGGAAGCGTTATCGTGACATTGCCCATTGGCGGAATGCCGTCTCCCGTGGGATTGATATAGAGTCGAAATTGGTTAAGCTTCGGGAATGGTTTGTTGCCAAGTTGAGCCTTGGGAACCATTAGCGCCGCTTGCAAAAATAGATCTGGCACGGCGGTGCCGCTCGAAAGCACCGGATAAATGTTGTATGTGCCGGAATTATTGTAAATCTTGATTGTCATCATAGGCGGGAGCACACCCTGCGCGGCGGCATTGCCCGCATAGCCAAGGAATAGCGCGAATAAGAGGGCCGCGAAGCCCGTTGTCGACGTTGATTGGTCTACCCAAAGTGCTTTCATAAGCTAGCGTCCGACTTGGAGGATGTTCATCCTGCTGGAAAGGCCATTCTTCACGCTGGATCCCCCCCGCCGCAAGTCGCGCGGTTTTGGAGCGCCAACCAGGCAGTGATTTTTTGCTATCTATTAACAAATTTCTTGCGATTGTTATGGTTTCTCTCACGCTTCGTCAAGCTTAACATTTCAGCCGAGGTCTGACACGAACGTCGTTCACAAGAACAGAGTGAAATCGAGACCTCACGGCCCGATCACTCAATCACTGGCACCGTGTAAGCTAATGCCCCAACGTTCCCCTTGTTTCCCGTGAAGTTCGCGTGGCACATGCCGCAGTTTTCCGAGACTACGGGCACGCCTGTTGCAAAGCGCAGGTAGCGCTTTTCGCCCGTCTCGACGACCGCCTCCTACGACGTGTCGATGGCAAGCAACTTCTTCGCCGCCGTCTATTCGAAAGCATCACGTGGAATATCATCCTGGTCCCCGATCACACCGGTAAGCTCCAGTACCCGCACATCGCACCACCCGTCTTTGCCTAGCGCGGCCCACAACGCCTTCGCTGCGGTGGCGGCAGGAGGGTCAGAAGGCTTTTTGACATAATGAAAGTCAATCTGGACTATCGCGTTCTTGAAGAGATCATCGAGCATCTTAACCTCTTGCCGCGTCCGCTCCACTGCCGCATCGGGCCTGGTCCGCGTCGCGACCGGACGGCCGGCCGGCCGGCAGGAGTTCGTTTTCCGGGGCGGGTCCTCCGCTCTAAGCGATGGATCCATCGTCGGGATAAGATCTATCTTGAGCGAAGCAGACGGCCGGCGTAGCGACGAGCATTATGGAGCAGGTGGCCCTTACAGGCTTCACGAGGCCCTCCTGCTGAGGTTTCGCTTGGCGCGTAGGAGATGTTTTTATGTGCGAACGATGCTAGCCAGACATCGCAGAATCACATCCGCGATGACCGGCCCCCCAACACGCCATTGCTCTGGGCCTTGCGTTATCCGGCTCCAAAGGCCGGCGCCACGGCAAAACCGGTCCACTTGGACGAACCCGGTTTAAGTGTCGCCGGGATCGCGCAATTCAATATTTTGCCGTAACAGGCGCCCCGCAAATCCAGATTACATCGATCCGCGGCCCTTGCAATGGGTCGTAACTCCAAACGGAAGTGTAACACTCCATTCTTGGCCGATGATAGACATATCCATAGGGATAAGGCACACCAAAAAAGGGCATGCCAGTGACGGTCCCCACCGGCCTCGCCTGCGAGGGAAGCGGCAACACGGCCAGCCCCAGGCACACACCCACCGCACCAAACTTCCGGAGGATCATTTTGGCTGTCCCTTATGTCGAAAAGGATCGCAAAGCTTTCGCATGAGACGCCGCCCGGAGCAAGCGGGACTGCGCTTTCGTTCAGGTAATGCCTTGGATTGAGGCAATTTTGACACAGCCGGGGCGAGGGCGGTCAGGCTTTTTGCCACCTGCCGTCAAAAAGATGCTGGGGCGCCGATCTCGCTTGCCAGCGAAACCCAAGATCGCGGATTTCGGCTTCCAGGCATTCGACCTCAAGCCGCAGCGCCCGGCCGGCGGAGAAGATGAACTCCACATGACCTCCCGGCGGGTCGGTCTCCTTGAAGCCGATATCCAGGAGATTGAGAACGAGCGCCTCGTCGCGACAATGAAAGCCCAGGCACGCGACCTTCAGCACACGCCCGAAATGCAACCCCGTCCGGGCCCGCTCGCAGCAAGGGCGTCCGCTTTTTCTCGCGGCGGCCCGCACCCAATCGAACCTCGCCGCGACCATCGCGAATTGTTTCGATTGGGGCACAAAGGCCATGTCGCCGACCCGCACCAAGGCATCCTGAAGATTTGCCGCGATCACCGCGAGATCGTCGGCGTCGAAGGCGATCAATCGAGGAAGGTCCGGCATCGGCGTCTCTGGATGGCTTTCGGGGTCATCGCGGTGCGGAAACGGCGGCGCGGCGCACCGCGTGGTAACGAAGTTGGGAGACATTAGACGTTTGTCAAGCCAAGGGGCTAGCGATTCGGGTTACGCCAATAGGTGCGGTGCAGCGTGAAAACAACCTGAAACATTGGCCGCCGTGATCCATGAGATAAATCCGGATTGGGAAGATCTCGATCAGCGGCTGAATTGGTGAGCCGGCGGGCATGAGGCCACAGAATCAAGCATCCTCGCTACGCCCTCACCTTGAAAACTGCTTGTATTTCAGCCGGTGCGGGATGACGCTATCGATGCCGAGGCGGCGCTTTTTGTCTTCCTCGTAGGCGGCGAAATTGCCCTCGAACCATTCGACATGGCTGTCGCCCTCGAAGGCGAGCATATGCGTGGCAATGCGATCCAAGAAGAAGCGATCGTGCGAGATGATGACCGCGCAGCCCGCGAAATCTTGCAGGGCCTCTTCGAGTGCGCGCAACGTGTCGACGTCGAGATCGTTGGTCGGCTCGTCGAGCAAAAGAACGTTGGCGCCCAATTTCAGCATTTTGGCGAGATGCACGCGGTTGCGTTCGCCGCCCGACAATTGCCCGACCTTCTTCTGCTGATCCGGGCCCTTGAAATTGAAGGCGGACGTATAGGCGCGCGAATTGATCTCACGCTTGCCGAGAGTGATGACATCGTCGCCGCCGGAAATCTCCTCCCACACGGTTTTCTTGGCCTCAAGCGCGTCGCGCGATTGATCGACATAGCCGAGCGTGACCGTTTCGCCGATTTGGATGGCGCCCTTGCTGGCCTTTTCCTCACCAATGATCATCCGGAACAAAGTGGTTTTGCCGGCGCCGTTCGGGCCGATCACGCCGACGATGCCGCCGGGCGGCAATTTGAGCGAGAGATCGTCGATGAGCAGCGTGTCGCCGAATCCTTTCGAGAGATGCGAAAATTCGATGACATTGTTGCCGAGCCGCTCGGCGGCCGGAATGACGATCTGCGCCGCCGCCGTCGCCTTGTCGTTCTGCTTGGCGACGAGATCGTCATAGCGCTGGATACGGGCCTTGGATTTGGCCTGGCGCGCCTTGGGGCTCGCCGCAATCCATTCGGCCTCGGCTTCGAGCTGACGCCGGCGCGCCTCTTCCTCGCGGCCTGCCTCTGCGAGACGTTTCTGCTTTTGTTTCAACCAAGCGGAATAATTGCCTTCGTAGGGGATGCCGCGGCCGCGATCGAGTTCGAGAATCCACCCCGTAACATTGTCGAGAAAATAACGGTCGTGGGTGACGATCAGGATCGCGCCGGGATAAGCGCGCAGGTGGCCCTCTAACCAGTTGACCGTCTCCGCGTCGAGATGGTTGGTCGGCTCGTCGAGGAGCAAAAGCTCCGGCTGTTCGAGCAGCAGCTTGCAGAGCGCGACGCGGCGGCGCTCGCCGCCCGAAAGTTGTCCAACCGCGGAATCGCCGGGCGGACAGCCGAGCGTGTCCATTGCCTGATCGACCCGCGCATCGAGGTCCCAAAGGCCTGCAGCCTCGATCTCGTCCTGCAATCTGGCCATTTCATCGGCGGTCTCGCCGGAATAGTTCATCGCGAGCTCATTGTAGCGGTCGAGGATCGCCTGTTTGCCGCCGACGCCCTGAATCACATTGCCGCGCGCATCGAGGCGTTCGTCGAGCCGCGGCTCCTGCGGCAGATAGCCGACGCGGGCGCCCTCGGCGACGAAACCCTCGCCCGAAAACTCCTTGTCGATCCCGGCCATGATCCGCAAAAGCGTCGATTTGCCCGACCCGTTGACGCCGAGGACGCCGATCTTGGCGTCGGGATAGAATGAAAGATTGATATTTTCCAGGACCTTCTTTCCGCCTGGGTAGGTCTTGCCGAGACCTTGCATGTGATAAATGAATTGCCGCGCCATGGAGTTTTAGTCTTTCCGTCGGAAACCTTCAGCGCCTGTCTCGAAAGCTTGCACTTACCCTAAGCCGTCACCCTGAGCGGAAGGAAGCCCGGGGTTCCATTGCGAGCGCGGCGATTCGCAAAACGAACGCAATGGACGCGGGCGAGTGGAGAGGCGGCTTGGGGGCAGCGCGGCGCATCCTTCGAGACGCCATTTCGTGGGCTCCTCAGCGACTCGCGAGATGACCATGGCCGCCCAGCATCACGAATGTCCATTCCTGCCGCAATGCTAGCCAAAACTCGAACTGACCGCTACCGGGTGGTTTGCGCGTTAGGATGGAAGGCCCCAGAAGGCAAAAAAGATCCGAGCCAAAAGAAAGAGGGAGGCAAAGGCTAGCAAAACAAGAACCAACGAACGGGCCTGCTCGCCGGACCGGTCCGGGAAATTCCTTTTAAAGCTGTCCCAATACCGGCGCCACCAAGAAGAACTTGGCGGCGGATGATGAAGGTGTAAAGGCGACATAAAAAGTTCTCCCCTGACCACCGATCCGCAAAATCGAATCATGAGCCCGCAGTTGAATCCCTGAAGCCCATCAGCGCGGCCCAGCCTCGTCACACTTTGCCGAGCCAGCGCACAACGCTATCTTCGAGCATCTCGAATGTCGTTCCATAACGGGCGACGAGGAAAAAAGCCGCCGCCAGCATAATCCCAACCGCGACCATTGCCCCGCCTGTCAACAAAATCCGGTCCATCGTCCTTCCTCCTCACAGATCGCGTTCTCATAGATCGCGTTCATCCACTTAATTACTATAGCTTAAGTCGCCCCATTGGCGCAGCAAGCTCGCGCGTCACCTGGGAAACGCGCGTCAAAACCCTGTTTCAAAAGTTTCGCCCCGCATCCTGAAAAGGGCTCGAAGGGCCCGTCTCACAAGATTAGGGAGCGGGTTCCGGTCTAGTTGGAACGGAAAATTTTGAAAAATTACCGGGCCAAAGCTAGATACTAGCGCATCATTTCGCGCGCTTCAAATCCCCGCGCCTTATTTCGCCGCCGCCTTGCGATCGGGGCGAAAACACACGGCTAAAACCTCGGAATATCCGGGAACGGAAGCGTGCCCCCATGCACATGCATCTGGCCGAATTCCGCGCAGCGATGGAGCGTCGGAAATACTTTTCCGGGATTTAACAGCTGCTTTGAATCAAAAGCGCATTTGACCCTGATCTGCTGGGCGAGGTCGGTCTCCGAAAACATTTCTGGCATCAGGTCGCGTTTCTCGACGCCGACGCCATGCTCGCCCGTGAGCACGCCGCCATGTTTGACGCAAAGCCGCAGGATGTCGGCGCCAAATTCTTCCGCGCGCGTGAGTTCGCCGGGCTTGTTGGCGTCATAGAGGATCAAGGGATGCAAATTGCCATCGCCCGCGTGAAAAACATTGGCGACGCGTAGCCCGTGACGTTCCGATAGTTCGCGCATGCCCGCGAGCACTGCGGGCAATTCCTTGCGCGGGATCGTGCCATCCATGCAATAATAATCGGGCGAGAGGCGGCCGACCGCCGGGAAAGCCGCCTTGCGTCCGGCCCAGAACGTGTGGCGCTCGGCCTCGGAAGTGGAAATCCGGCAGTTCGAAGCGCCATGGGCGAGAGCGATCTTTTCGACGAGCGAAACGAGATGATCGACCTCGACAGGGGGGCCGTCGAGCTCGACGATCAACAGCGCCTCCGCCTCGCGCGGATAACCGGCATGGACAAAATCTTCCGCCGCCTCGATCGCGGGCTTGTCCATCATTTCCATGCCACCCGGAATAATGCCGGCCGCGATAATGCCGGCGACGCAGGCCCCCGCACTTTCGCTGGAGCTGAATGCGATCAGCAACGCGCGGGCAGACTCTGCCACGCGGAGAATGCGCACGGTGACCTCGGTCACGACGCCGAGCATTCCCTCCGAGCCGATGACAAGCGCGAGGAGATCGTAGCCCGCTTGGTCGAGATGGCGCCCGCCGAGCCTTATGACCTCGCCGGTCATCAGCACCATCTCGCAGCCGAGGACATTATTGGTGGTGAGGCCGTATTTGAGGCAGTGCACCCCGCCCGAATTTTCCGCGACATTGCCGCCGATTGAGCAGGCGATTTGCGAGGAGGGATCGGGCGCGTAATAAAAGCCTTGCGCCTCAACCGCGCGAGTGATTGCGAGATTGGTGACGCCGGGCTCGACGATTGCGAACCGGTTGCCGAAATCGATCTCCTTGATCTTGTCGAATTTCATCATGGAAAGGAGAACGCCGTCTTCGAGCGGCAGGGCGCCGCCCGAAAGCGAGGTTCCAGCGCCGCGCGGAACGACTTTGACGTTATTCTCGTGACAATAGGAGAGAACTCCGCGCACTTGCGCGACGCTGTCTGGCAAGACGACGACCATGGGCAAGGCCCGGTAGGCGGTCAGGCCGTCGCTTTCGTAAGGCCGCCGCCCGGTCTCTTGCTCGATGACGCCTTCGCCGGGAACAATCTGCCGCAACGCGGCGACAATTTTCGCCCGCCGCGCGAGAACGGTTGCATCGACGTCCATCGGTTTCATTTCATTAACCTCGTCCGCAAAGGACTTCGCACGCCATTCGCGTGTCCACAAGACTCCTGCCCGGACACGAAGTTTCGCATCTGAACCTGATCGATATTATAAAACACTCAACCCTGGACCGGCAGGTAGCATCAAGCTGGAGCTGACCGGTAAAGGCTCGTCAATCCGAAATCGACAATCGCGTGACAAGCCCATCGGCGAACCACTGTGAGAGGAAGCCGGCGACCCGCTGCGTCACGCCCGCGCCGTCCCTCTGGAAAGCGACGAGCGCGCAAATATCGGCGAAAATCTTGCCCTGTCTCGCCTCCATCAACGCCAGGCGTTCGTCGTCCGCGACAGGGCGGTAGAAGGACTCGCCGCCATTCCGCCAGAAGAGGATCGCTTCGTCGCCGGGCTCGATGGCCGGCGGCTCTTCCTCCTCGGCGAGAGCCGCATAGATCCGCGCGGTTCCGCCGGCGAGATCGAGAAGCCTCAAGCTCGGATGGAATTCAAAGGCGAGGTGCGGCCAATCTTCAGCGCGGATGTCCCGCAAGGCATCGATAGTGCTCACGGGACCATCGCCGGCATCGAAGGCATCCGACAGCGCGCGCTCGAACCGTGCCAGATCAATGGCGCTCCGGTTCGTTCGCCATGGCGCCGTCTCTTGCATGAAATCGGGCAGGCGCGTGCCGTACCATCGCGCATTTGGCTGACGCGACGGCGCGGCCTCGATATAGTCTTCGGCAAGACGGCCGAACGCTTCCTCGCCGAGGTGAACCCGAAGAATGGCAAAGTCGGTTGCCAAAAATTCCGCCAGACGCAAGCGATAAGCGTCGTGATAGACCGCAAACAAGGTCGCTCGGTCCGTCCTCCGCGAATCCACGATCGAGGCGAGAATGGCGTTATCGCCTTCCACTATTCCGGCCTGGAACCGCATTTGCAGTTCGGCGAGCTTCATGCCGCGGCCTCATGCGCCGAGGTTCTCGCGCAAGCAGCGACCGCTCGCGCGCGATCGAGTTCCGCCATCAGCTCGTCGAACGGGGGAAAGTTGTCGTCACGCTCGATCATCGTCGAGATCGATCCGAAGCGTGGACAGACCTCATGATAGAGCGACCAGACTTCCTCGCAGATCGGCTGGTCATGCGTATCGATCTTGTGCGTCACCGCCTCCGAATGGCCCGCGAGATGGAGCTGGACCACGCGGTCGACCGGAATGGCGTCGATGAAACTCGCCTGATCGAAGCCATGATTGAAACTCGACACGAAGACATTGTTGACGTCGAGCAGCAGCCAGCAATCGGCGCGCTCCGCCATCTCGCGGATGAACGTCCATTCGTCCATTTCGGATTCGGCGAAAGTGACGTAGCTGGACACGTTCTCGATCGCGAGGCGACGCCCGAGGAAATCCTGGACCCGCCTTATACGGTCGACAACATGGTCAAGCGCCTCCGAGGTATAGGGAACTGGGAGGAGGTCGTGCAGATTAACGCCGTGCACGCCGGTCCAGCACAAATGATCCGAGATCCATTCCGGCTGAAACCGGCCGGCGAGGCTCTTGAGCGCCCCGAGATAGTCGAAATCGAGCGGGGCGGTCGAAGCAATCGACATCGAGACGCCGTGCATCACGATTGGATAGGTGCCGCGAATCCGCTCGAGCATCGCAAGCGGCCGGCCGCCGGGCACCATGAAATTCTCTGAAATCACTTCAAACCAGTCGACCCTCGGGCTCTTCGCAAGGATCTCCTGGTAGTAGACCGGCCGCAGACCGAGGCCGAAACCCAGCGGGGAAGGCCGCTCCATAATTGCTCCTTTCGCCGTTGCCCGAGAAGGAGACAGGCGGACCAAGCGATCCGCCTGGCTTCGAGATGGATCAGCCGACGGTGCCGCCCTTGGCTTCGCACGCGGTCTTTGACTTGGCCGGCAGGAACCCCTGACCCTTGCAGGCATTCTGACCCTTGCAGGCGTTGTTCGCGGTCTTGCAGGCGCTCTTGCCCTTGCAGGCGTTGATGCCCATGCAGTGGACCCCTGCCTTATGCGTGGCGGAAGCCGGGGTGGGGGACAGGCCGCCGATGGCAAGCGCGACCGCCGCAACGGCGAGGGTAGCGCCGGACACGATATTGGTCTTCATACTGATCTCCTCGGGAATTGGCTCGCAAGACGAGCACCTCGTGAGCTCAGGCGTGAGCGCACGAAACCTTAACGCTCCAGCGCCCGGCAGCGTTACAAGGATCACGGTTTTGTGATCGCCCGATCCAACGATTCGGATCAAGAACGACGATGCCCTCGCAGCCGGCGTTACTCAGCAATGCGCGCGGTTGTATTATATATCACCGAGACGATACCTTTCGATATTACTTTTTTATTGTGCTCCTATCGATTTGAAAGGCGGCGGGCGCGCGTCCCAGGGTGCGCTATGAACCAAAACAAAACACCCAAGGCTTCGTCCTTGCAAGGGACCGGTTTACAAAAGGCTGACCTTGCCTGAGCAGTGGGTCGGGTTGAATTTCGGCTTGCCGCCGGCTTTGGGCGCCAAGCTGCCGTTGCCAGCACAGGCTTGCCATGGCGGATATGCTCTCGACGCGGCGCAGGCTCGTTTCGATAACCAGATCAATGTTGTTTCAAATCTTGCTCTACATCCGCCAACCCGACATGAATTTTTGCGGCGGCGGTCTCCATAGCCCGGCCTGGGTGAGATGGCGCATTGACCTATGCGGGAGGCGAGAGCATGGCCGACAGCATGCAGGCCGCCGAAAAACTCCCGGTGATTGCCCGCTTCCGCCGCGCCACCGGAAATATCTTGCGCCCCTGAAACCAACCCGCGGGTTTGCCCGTACATGTCATTGCACCGCCGGCCGTTGGGGGAGACATGCAGCGAATTCTCGTACTGGCGCTTGTCGCATCGCTCGGGGCGATGTTTCCGGCCTGTGCCGCTGCGCCCTTCGAATGGGCCGGCTGGAATGCCGAACTCTTTGCCCGCGCAAGGAGCGAGAAGCGCTTCGTGATCCTCGATCTCGAGGCGGTTTGGTGCCATTGGTGCCACGTCATGGACGAGACGACTTATGCGGACCCAAAGATCGAGGCGTTGATCGGCGCCAAATATATTCCCGTGCGGGTCGATCAGGATGCCAACCCCGATCTTTCGAGCCGCTACGGCGACTGGGGATGGCCGGCGACGATCATCTTCGCGCCCGATGGGACGGAGCTCGCCAAGATGCGCGGCTATGTCGAGCCGGAGCGGATGGCGGATCTGCTCCAAGCCGTCATCGACGATCCGACGCCCGGCCCCTCCGTCAACGAGGAAGCAGCGGTCGTGCCCGCTCGATCGGCCTTCCTGACGAAGAGCCGGCGCTCCGAGCTCGTCCAGAATTTCAACGAGTCCTATGATTTCGAGCACGGCGGCTGGGGCAACGTGCTCCACTACATCGATGCCGACAGCATGGATTACGACGTCTCCCTGGCCGAGTCAGGCGACAAGCGCGCCGAGGGCCAGGCACGTCAGACACTGGACGCCGCTCTGGCTCTAATCGATCCGATCTGGGGCGGCGTTTACCAATATTCCGACAAGACGGACTGGTCGTCGCCGCACTTCGAAAAAATCATGTCGTTTCAGGCGCAATATCTGCGTGAGTATAGCCAAGCCTACGCACGCTGGCACGATCCGCGTTATCTCGGGGCGGCCAAGGCCATCGAAGCCTATCTGATAGGCTTCCTACTTGGGCCGGACGGCGCCTTCTATGTGAGCCAGGATGCCGATCTCAATCGCGAAATCGACGGCCACGCCTATTACCCGCTCGCCGACGCCGCACGCCGCAAGCTCGGTCTTCCGCGCATCGACAGACACCTTTACGCTCGCGAGAACGGCTGGGCGATCAGCGCGCTCGCGGCCTATTACAATGTGACCAACGACGAAAAGGCGTTGCGGATCGCCGATCGGGCCGCCCATTGGGTCGAGACCAACCGAGGAATCGAGGGCGGCGGCTTCCGCCATGACGCGACGGATCGCGGCGGACCTTTCCTTGGCGACACGCTCGCTATGGGGCAGGCCTTCCTCGACCTCTACGCGGCGACGGGCGACCGCCCCTGGCTTAAGTCCGCCGCCGCGGCCGGCGATTATGTCGGCGCGGCGTTCAAGGATCCGGCCGGCGGATTTCTTTCGACGCAGACCTCTGAAGCAGACGTCGGCGTCTTCGCGACCTCGGCGAAGCAGTTGGACGAGCAAGTTGCCGTCGCCCGATTCATGAACCTCCTCAATCGCTACACCGGCAACGCCGCGTACCGGGGCTTCGCCGTCCATGCGATGCGTTATGCGGTTGGGGCATCGAAGGGCCTTAACCGTCCGCTGCCGGGCGTGTTGCTCGCTGATCTCGAGCTCGGCCGCGAGCCGACTCACATCACGATCGTTGGGCACAAGGACGACAAGGACGCCGCGATGCTGTTTGCCGCCGCGCGCGCCTTCCCGGACCGCTACGAGCGGTTGGAATGGTGGGACACAAGCGAAGGTCCCTTGACCAATCCCGATGTGACTTATCCTGAACTCGACAAGCCGGCCGCCTTCGCCTGTGCCAATCGAACCTGCTCCCTGCCGGTCTTCACCGGTGCGGATCTGACTGCCGCCGTCGACCGCATGACCAGAGCCGCTCGATGACGGTCGTCTTAGGGGCACAAGGCGAAATTCGAACGGACGCAGCACGGCGAAATTCAAAGCGCAACGATAGCACAACGATAAGGACGGCCTTCCCAATCCAATACGGCGCTTCAAGCCATCCCGCCCACCAAAAGTCCATCCCCGCACCGGTCTCGAGACATTTTGGCGCGATTACGCAACGCGGCAAGGCCTATTCGGCGCGCCATGGAAACGTCCAGGTCTCGGTGAGCGCCCGCGTGCCGGTCCGCAGGAAGGCGCGCAAATCCGCGGCTTGGCCGGGATCGAGCTGCACGTCGATGACCGCGCGAAATCCCTTGATGTGAGCGTTCGGAACGACGAAAGACCGTGTAATCTTGCCTTGGCTCGCCGATGGAACGACCTCGACCAATTGCGGATCGGCGGCGTAATAGGCGAGGTCGCCGCCGGTGAAATCGATAATGAACCGGCGCGAGCCGGGCACCGGCGGTTCGGCCGCGCCAAGAGCCGCGGCCGCCGTCTGAAAGGTGTTCAGCGTGCGCCCATTGGGCGAGAGCTGGGTCAGATCGAGACCGGCGACGATGCGGTAGGCGTAGCTGAAGGGTTTTCCCGGCTCCGGCGACTCCTTGGGGACGAAGGAGGCGACGATATTGTCGTCGGTCTCGTGCGCAGTCGGAAGTTCGACGAGTTCGACCAAGCCTTCGCCCCAACTCTCCCGCGGCTCGACGAAATAGCTCGGCCGCATCTCATAGGCTAGATCGAGGTCTTGATAATGATCAAAGTCGCGGTCCCGTTGCAACAGGCCAAAACCCCGTAGATCGCGGTCGAGAAAGGTGGAGACTGCCGGCGTTGCCGGGTTGCGCAAGGGGCGCCAGATCCATTCGCCGGTTCCCGAATGGATCAGGAGCCCATCCGAATCATGCAGCTCGCGGCGGAAGTCCTCGTTGAAACGGTGGTCGTCCTCGCCAATGAAGAACATCGAAGTGAGGGGCGCCAGACCGAATTTGACATTCGGCTTGCGGGGAAAGAGCGTCGCCGAGATTTCGATGGCGGCGTCGATTCCAGGATAGAGCTCGAAGCGATAGGCGCCGGTCGCCGACGGGCCGTCGAGCAACGCATAGATCGTCGCCTGATCGGCGTTTCGCTCGGACGTCTCGATCCAGAACTCGCGAAAAAACGGGAACTCCTCGCCGGGGGTGCCGGCCCCGACCGCGAGCGCGCGCGCCGACATTCCATAGCGCTGGCCGCGGCCAAGAAAGCGAAAATAGCTGGCGCCCAAAAAGGCGATGACCTCGTCGAAGACCTTGGGACTGTTCAAGGGGTAATGCAGACGAAAACCGGCGAAGCCGAGGTTGACCGGCAAGGGCTTGTCGATCTTGGTGCGGCCATAATCGAAAAGATTGGCGGCATAGGGAATGGGTGTTGGAATACCGTCGCGGAGCGTGTTGATGGTCACCGGACGCCGGTAGAGATGTCCGAGGTGGAACAATTGCAGCCGGAACTGGCTCCCGCTGGCGGCGAGAAAAGCTTTATCCGGGCGAAATCTGATGTCGCGCCAGGCATCGAAGTCGAGTTTGTTCAGCGGTTCGGGAAGCGCCGGCGAGGCGGTGTCGAAATTCGCGGTGGCCAGGTCGCGGGCGCGGCGCACGACATCGTCAAAGTCGAATTTCGGCGGCGCCTGCGGCGGCTTGCCGGGTTGGGCCGGCGCGGACCCAACGGTCGATGGCAGAACACCCGAGAGAATGAGACATTTGACCACCGTGCGGCGATTAAGGTCGGTCATGTGCTTTAGGACAAGGAGGGTCATGGCCCGTCAATTTGGCGGGGGAGCGTGGTTAACGGGGTACTCACCTTTTTGCCCAGCAGCAAGCGGAAGGCTTCGTTTTTTTGGTATGTGAAGAGGGACCAACATCCGCAAGGTGGTCGTGCATCAGCTGGCGCCGGCGCCCATTGACGCCTTGGAATTGGCGCGTCGATCGCTCATATCGGTCAAAATGGGGAATGGTCGAGCGCCCAAAACGACGTGGCGGCCGCAACCAGCTCGGCAAGCTGATCGTCGATCCATCAATCCGCGGGCCCGACCCACATCAGCGCTGCATTTGTCGAACGCCAGAAGCTTACGATGCGAATGAGCAACTACAGGTTCGCTAGGGTGAGGAACGCGCTTTCCAAAAAGATCGAGCGGCGCACCCTTTCAGTCGCGATGAAGTACATGTACTCCAATTTCGCGCGCATTCACGAGATGTTTCGCATCATCCCCGCGATGGCTGCTGGCATAACCGAAAAGCTTTGGTCAGTTGCAGACAGTCTGGGCATGATCGGCACGGCCGGGAAACCCCACATGATGCACCACCAAGCACCGAGCATCCTTGACTCCCTTGCGGGCACGCGCCTACAAGGCCAGGTCCTTAATTTAAGGGTTTGTTTCGAGCGAGCCGCCTTGGCCTGCGAGGCAAGCGGCGAACGTTCGGCGGCGCGTTGCGCTCCCGGGCGGGTTTTGTGTTAAAGTTGTGCACGCTAGTCTTTTGTTTTCGCCGTCAAGCTCCGGCCTGGCGGGCCATTCTTCCCGGATTTGTGTTAGACTTTTAGCAAGATCCCGCCGCCGGCGCGGCAATGTTTGCGACAGGATGAACGCATGTTCGAAGGGCTTTCGGAAAGGCTCTCCGGAATATTGGATCAATTAACCCGGCGCGGCGCGCTCTCGGAGGAGGACGTCAACCTCGCGCTGCGCGAGGTCCGCCGCGCCCTTCTCGAAGCCGATGTCGCGCTCGACGTCGTGCGCTCCTTCGTGGACAAGGTGCGCGCACGCGCGGTCGGGGCCAACGTCGTCAAATCGGTGACGCCCGGCCAGATGGTCGTGAAAATCGTCAATGACGTGTTGATCGAGACACTTGGCGCCGATGCCGATCCCATCGACCTCAACGCGCCGGCACCAGTCGCGATCATGATGATCGGCCTGCAAGGCGCGGGCAAGACGACGACCACCGCGAAAATCGCCAAGCGCCTTTCCGAGCGGATGAAGCGCAAGGTGTTGATGGCCTCGCTCGACGTAAAACGTCCGGCGGCGCAAGAGCAGCTCGCCGTGCTCGGCCGCCAGGTTTTTGTCGACACTCTGCCGATCGTCGCGGGCCAGACCCCTGTGCAGATTGCCAAACGTGCGGAACAGGCGGCGCGTTTGCAAGGCTATGACGTCGTCATGCTCGACACCGCTGGGCGCGGCCATATCGACGAAGCGCTGATGGAGGAGATGGTCGAGATCAAGGCGGCATCGCGCCCGCACGAGATTCTTCTCGTCGCCGATAGTCTCACCGGCCAGGACGCCGTCCGTCTCGCCAAAAGCTTTGATGATCGGGTAGGCATCACTGGCATCGTGCTGACCAGGATCGAGGGCGATGGACGCGGCGGCGCGGCGCTCTCCATGCGCGCGGTCACCGGCAAGCCGATCAAACTTCTTGGCACCGGCGAGAAAATAGACGCGCTCGAGGATTTTCATCCCTCCCGCATAGCCAACCGCATCCTCGGCATGGGCGATATCGTCTCGCTTGTCGAAAAAGCGGCCGAGTCGATCGATGCCGAAAAGGCGCGCCGCATCGCCGATAAGATGCGCAAGGGCAAGTTCGATCTCGATGATCTTTCCGACCAGCTCGCCCAGGTCGAGAAGATCGGCGGCTTAGGCGGCATCATGGGAATGCTGCCGGGTGTCGCCAAGATGAAGGAGCAGCTTGCCTCCCCCCGTTTCGACGATGGCATCGTCAAGCGCCAGCGCGCCATTATTTCGTCGATGACCCGCGCGGAGCGGCGCGCCCCCGATATCCTCAAGGCCTCGCGCAAGAGGCGCGTCGCGGCGGGCTCCGGGGTCAGGGTCGAGGATGTCAACAAGCTGCTCAAACTGCACCGGCAGATGGCCGATATGATGAAATCGATGGGCGGCGCCAAGCGTGGCGGCGCGATGGGCAAGATGGCTTCCATGTTCGGCCTGCCCAGCGGCGGGATGGGTGCTGGAATGCCGCAGCCTGCGCCAAAACAGCTCGCCGCCTTGCAACGGCAAGTTGGCCAGAGGCAAAACGGGCCAACGCCGGGGCAATCCACACCTGCCGGACCCGCGCCGAACCCGGCAAGCGGAATCCAGGACGCGCAAAAATTGCCCGGTCTCGGGGGAGCGAAGCTTCCAGGTCTCGGCGGCGGCCTGTGGAGCAGCCTCAACCCATTCGGAAAAAAGAAATGATGGCCGAGGTTGAAAATCTTGTCCTTGATCATCTGCGGTATATGCGCGGGCAGCTCGATGGCATGGAGCGTAAACTCGAGGATGTCATCGCCCGCTTAAGCCATGTCGAACGTGCTGTGGCCGGCCATGCGGTCCAGCTCGCGGAGATCAATACAAAGCTCGATCGCCCCGACGCGCGCGTCACCCGCATCGAAAAGCGGCTTGATCTCGTCGAAGGCTAGACATCAATCGCCGTGAGTTGAAAGGAAACCACAATGCCATTGAAAATTCGTCTGTCGCGCGGCGGCGCCAAGAAGCGGCCGTTCTATCGGGTCGTGGTCGCCGATTCCCGCATGCCGCGCGACGGAAGATTCATCGAACGTCTTGGCACC
>JBOHJQ010000024.1:0-37921 GCA_050728655.1 Methylocella sp. | reverse complement strand
ATTCTGGACGGTCTTTATCAGGCGATGCGCGATGCCTTTGACGTGCCGGAGGACGATCGTTTCATGACGATCGACGAATATGACAAAAGCAATTTTCTCTATGGGGAAAATTATCTGGGCATCGCCCGCGATGATGATATCGTGATCATTCAAATCACCGTCAACAACACCCGCGGCCCCGATAAGAAGAAGGCTCTTTACGCCCGCATCGCGGAGAATCTCACCAAAAACCCCGGCATCAGGCCGGAAAACATTTTTGTGAATCTTTTGGAAGTCCCAAAGGAGAATTGGTCGTTCGGAAACGGCATCGCGCAATATGGGTGAGCCTCATTCGGCTGCGTGCTGACGCAAGCTTGCCGGGAACGGGATGAGCGCCACCATGAAGGTCGCCAAGTCCTGGGCAATTTCGGAATCGGCCTTAAGATCGGTCAGGCTTCGAGGCGGCGGAATTTTTTGGCCGCTTTCGATCATCGCCTCGGCCCAGAGTTCAAGCGCCTCGACCGCGTTCAGCATCGCCTCGTCGAGCGTATCGCCCGCCGAGACGCAGCCAGGCAAATCCGGAAACCAGACGCCGAAAGCCTTGCCGTTTTGCTCTTCGACGATCGCGACATAATGGGTCATGCGGATATTCAGTCTTTTGGCCAAGTTGCATCTCGGTAAATTTTGCTAACCAATCCCTGGCCTAAGTCCTTTTTAGGATGCGGGAGAGAAATTATCATACCTGTTTTCGGATTGCGAAAAATATGATGGGAGCCTTTGATCCGAAGGAGAGTCCATCCTTCGCGCTCGAGGCGGCGCTTAATTTGAAAACTATTCGTAAGCATTTGGCACTCTTTCCCGATGATTCGGCGGTGCCTAACTATTGATAGAAGCAACGACCAAATCGCAAGTTGCCGCGATTCTTGCTCCCGCTATCCACACAGTTCCCGCTATTCACCCCCTCGTTATTCACACTCCTATTCTGAGTGCCCGTACAAAACTCTCCAAGACCATATTGCAGCGAGCGTTGTCGAATTCAGTGACAAGCTTATTGCTGCAGGCGGCGAAAGTTGAAAATCACCCATTCATTTGGCTTTGGCGCCTCAGATCCACGACGCCTTCTTTCCGGCCCAAGCCGATACCGGCGACTGACAAAATTCCCCAGCTAAACTCGATCGCACTCTTTCACTTCATCCAAATCCACGCTTCGTATCACGGCTCACGCTGCAAAATGCGCTTGCGCGGACCATCGATCGTACCAAATTGTTTCACGCGAAACATTTTGGTGCGATTACGCAAAAACAAGCACCTCGCGAGAAAGCCAGCGCGAAAATTCACAGGGGAATGTTGCCGTGCTTCTTCCAAGGGTTTTGGAGGTTCTTGCCGCGCAACATGGCGAGCGCGCGGGCGACGCGTTTTCTCGTTTCGCGCGGCATGATGATGTCGTCGATATAGCCGCGTTCCGCCGCGACGTATGGCGATAAAAAACGCTCCTCGTATTCGCGCGTGCGTGCGGCGATTTTTTCGGCATCGCCGATGTCCGCGCGAAAAATGATCTCGACCGCGCCCTTGGCGCCCATGACCGCGATTTCGGCGCCGGGCCAGGCATAGTTCACGTCGCCGCGCAGATGTTTCGAGGCCATCACGTCATAGGCGCCGCCAAACGCTTTTCGCGTAATGACCGTTACCTTTGGCACGGTTGCCTCGCCATAGGCAAAGAGCAGCTTCGCGCCATGCTTGATGAGGCCGCCATATTCCTGCGCGATACCGGGAAGAAATCCCGGCACATCGACGAAAGTCACGATCGGAATATTGAAACAATCGCAGAAGCGCACGAAGCGTGCGGCCTTGCGCGAGGCGTCGGAGTCGAGCGTGCCGGCGAGGACCATGGGCTGATTGGCGACAAAGCCTATCGTGCGCCCTTCCATGCGGCCAAAGCCTGTCACGATATTGCGCGCAAAGGCTTCCTGGATCTCGAAGAAATCGCCCTCGTCCACAGTCTTGGCGATGAGTTCCTTGATGTCGTAGGGCTTTGCCGGATCCTCCGGCGCGAGCGAGTCGAGCGAGGCCTCGCATCGCTCGGGGTCATCAAAACTTGGCCACTCCGGAACGCCGCTTGTATTCGACGATGGCAGGAAATCAACAAGCCGCCGCATTTGCAGCAAAGCCTCGACGTCGTTTTCATAGGCGCCGTCGGCAACCGCGCTTTTGACCGTATGCACGGATGCCCCGCCGAGATCCTCGAAGCTCACCGTCTCGTTGGTCACCGCCCGCACCACATCGGGGCCGGTCACGAACATATAGCTCGTGTCCTTGACCATGAAGATGAAGTCGGTGAGCGCCGGGGAGTAGACGTCGCCGCCCGCGCAGGGGCCCATGACGAGGGAAATCTGAGGGATCACCCCGGACGCCAGGACGTTGCGCTGGAAAACCTCGCCGTAGCCCGCGAGCGCGGCGACCCCTTCCTGGATGCGGGCACCGCCCGAATCGAAAAGCCCGATGAGCGGCGCGCGATTGTTGAGCGCCATGTCCTGCAGCTTGGCGATTTTTTGCGCGTGAGTCTCGGAAAGCGAACCTCCAAAAACGGTAAAATCCTTGGCATAGACGAAGACCGCGCGGCCGTTGACGGTGCCGGAGCCGGTGATAACGCCATCGCCCGGCGCGTGGCGTTGATCCATGCCAAAATCCGTCGCGCGATGTTCTACGAACATCCCGGTTTCCTCGAACGAGCCGGGGTCCGTGAGAATCTCAATGCGCTCCCGTGCGGAAAGCTTTCCGCGCCGGTGCTGGACGTCGATCCGCTTTTCGCCGCCGCCCTTGAGGGCCCGCGCGCGGCGCTCCGCAAGGCGTTCGAAAGTAGGTTTCACTGGCCATCTTCCCCATTGCCGATCGCATTGCACATGCTTGGGAACGCCCTACCGGCACTTCGCGAAAACACGTGCTCTTTCATACTCCGGCTCCATGGACGGCCTGAAACAGGCGTGCCGCCGCTTCCATCTCGCGCCATTGCCGCGCCCGGCGTCGAAGGGCTTCCGCGTCCTCGCCCCAGGCCCGCATTGCAAAATCCTCGTCGACACACGCGGCGATCCAGGCCTCGGCGGGTGTCAGCGCGCCATGCGCCACGGCGAGCGCGAGCAAGACCGAGCCGGTGAGCGTTGTCATCACATGGAGGGCGGCAAGCGCAAAAGGTGCCGCTGGGCCGCTATTGGCGATGTGCGCGATGGCCACTTTCACCGCCGTGAGGGCAGGTTCCGTTTGTTCGGCGAACACCACGCCTTCGGTGCAAATGAAATGGGCGCCGAGTTTTTCGTGCGCGAACACAAGTATCGGATCCCAGGCCGCGGCTTGCGCTTGGGCGAGCGCTTCCGGCTCGGCCGCGCGGTAACAGACGAGGTCCGCCCCGGCATATTTGACGATCGCGTCCACCATGGCGTCGCGGCGGTGCGCCGCCGCGTCAATCGCGGAACTGACAACGCGCGTGAGGGGCATGGCCGCCGGATCGATGAACTCGCCCTGCGCTAACCATTCTTCCGCAATCGCCTCTGCCGCCGCCAAGGAAGGCAGCGCCATTGGGTTGCCTCCTGGAGTCTTGGCGTGGCGCCCATCCAGGACCAGAACGAAAGCTCCTTCTGGCTCTGCGACCTTCGCTTCATTGTAAAAGCGCCGGGGCAAAGCCTTTTTAAGATCGCGTTTTACCACGGCGACGGGACCGATCGCCTCAGCAGGGTCAAGGATGGACCACTTAGCGCCCGCATCAGGCGAGGTTTCTTTGCGCATTGAGCTGCTTGTAGGCCGATTGGGGAAAATCCGCTACTTCATTGCCGGACAGTTGTCAGACTTGGGTCATAGTCGAAAGAACTGGTAGCGTCTCAACTTGAACTTCTGCAATGGGCGGTTGCGAAACTACGAGCGCGCTTCCTGTCCAGCCGCGACACGTTCAACGGCCTGCAGCACATGCCCCCATCCAGGGCTCATCGCATCAAAAGCGGCTTGATTGGCCGGCAGCCTGAACCCTGCATGGACCATCTTGAGCCGCGTTCCCGCCTCAACCGGTACGAGGGTCCATGTGACGGTGGTATCCAGCCGCGACCCATATTTGGTGTTCTCGCCGGAACCACCCTTCCAGCTATAAACGAGGCGGCGGTTCTCCGTGATTTCCAGAACTTCGCAATGTACGACGCCATCCCAATCACCCATTGGCTTTGTTCTGAAGTTGAATTTCTTGCCAACGACAGCCTCGAAGTCATTTGGCATCAACCATTGGCCTATCAGGTCTGGCGTGGTCAAAGTCTTCCACACCACTTCGGGGGCATGCGGCAGTACAGCTTCAACAATGATGTCCCTGATTTCCGCAGCATGGGTCATGTGGCAGTCTCCTTCAACAGCTTTTCCAATTTCGCAAACCGCTCGCGCCAGAACACTCCGTAGAAGGACAGCCAATCGACCATCGGAGCTAGGCCGCGAGGGTTCGCACGATAATGGACGTGCTTCCCTTCGTGCCGTTCGGAAACCAGCTTGGCTTCCCGTAGCGCCCTAAGGTGCTGCGAGACCGCTGGTTGGGAAACCGTGGCGTTCTGTGCCAATGCTCCTGCCGTAATTTCCCCAGCCTCTATGATATGCTCGAACACAGCCCGCCGTGTGGGGTCGGCGAGCGTTCGCATGACATTGGTTATGTCCGTGGCGGTGCGCATTGAAAAATGCATAAGCAATCGCTTATATGATGTCAAGCTAGGTCCGCAATTCGTCGAGACCTGAAGTTCAAAGTGAGAAACTTCCCAAGAACTGCATGATTGTTTCAGTTTATCGCAATTCTGGACTCACGACAGACGTTCGCCCCCTGACAGACGTAGTCAGGCGTTTATTTATGGTGGCTTGGCTCCGCGTGTTCGGTCCGGCCAGGGTTGCGCCGCAAAAAGCTCTATGTTAGGTGAGCCCTGCCTTCGGGGTTGGCCGCGTTTCTTGGCGTCGTAACGCCGCTTTCCATTTGTGGTCCGCATTACAATGTTTTGTGGCTGTAGCCGCGAAAAGCCTGACTTTTGCGAAGTGGCTTCGGCGGCCGTTTGAATATTGGGGATCTCGCTTGGCGGTGCAAGAGACACGCGTGTCCGGGATGGCGGGGCGCTATGCCCAGGCGCTCTTCGCGCTCTGTCAGGAAACCGGGGCGACGGAACAGGCCGCCGCCGATCTCGCCGCCTTCGCGGAATTGGCCCGCTCCAGCGCGGATTTGCAACGTTTCATCAAAAGCCCGGCCTTCTCCGCCGAAGAGCAGGTGAAGGCGCTCGACGCCATTCTCGCCAGGGCGGAGATCCATGGAATCGCCGCCAAATTCATAAAGCTCGTCGCGGCCAAGCGCAGGCTCTTCGCGGTCGCCGAGATGATCCGCGATTTCAATTTGCTGAACGACGCGCGAAAAGGCGTCACGCGGGCCGATGTGACGGTCGCCGAGACGCTCAAGCCCGAGCATGTCGAGGCATTGCGGAACGCGCTTACCGATATTTCCGGCGGTGGCGAGGTCGACATCGTGGTCAAGGTGGACCCGGCGATCATCGGCGGCCTAATCGTTAAACTCGGCTCGCGCATGGTAGACAGTTCCCTCAAAACCAAACTCAATTCGATTCGTTCGCGCATGAAAGAGGCCGGCTGATGGAGATCCGCGCCGCGGAAATTTCCGCGATCCTCAAGAACGAGATCGTGAACTTCGGCAATGAAGCAGAGGTGACCGAGGTAGGCCAGGTCCTCTCGGTCGGGGACGGTATCGCCCGCGCCTATGGCCTCGACAACGTCCAGGCCGGCGAAATGGTCGAGTTCGAGAACGGCGTGCGGGGCATGGCCCTGAACCTCGAGAGCGACAACGTCGGCATCGTCATTTTCGGCAGCGACCGCGCCATTAAGGAAGGCCAGACGGTCAAGCGGACCGGCGCGATTGTCGATGTTCCGATTGGCAAAGGGCTGCTTGGGCGCGTCGTCGACGCGCTGGGCAACCCGATCGATGGCAAGGGCCCGGTTCATGCGGAAAAGCGCGCCCGCGTCGATGTCAAGGCTCCGGGCATCATCCCGCGCAAATCCGTGCACGAGCCGATGGCGACCGGCCTCAAGGCGATCGACGCTTTGATCCCAATCGGGCGCGGCCAGCGCGAACTGATCATCGGCGACCGCCAGACCGGCAAGACCGCTTTGGCGCTCGATACCATCCTCAATCAAAAGCCGCTGAACCAGGGCACCGACGAAAACCTCAAGCTCTATTGCGTCTATGTCGCGGTCGGACAGAAACGCTCGACCGTCGCACAATTCGTGAAAGTGCTGGAAGAGCAGGGCGCGCTGTCCTATACGATCATTGTCGCGGCGACCGCGTCCGATCCGGCGCCGATGCAGTTCCTGGCGCCGTTCGCCGGTTGCGCGATGGGCGAATATTTCCGCGACAACGCGATGCACGCGCTGATCATCTACGACGATCTCTCGAAGCAAGCCGTCGCCTACCGCCAGATGTCGCTTTTGTTGCGCCGCCCGCCGGGACGCGAGGCCTATCCGGGCGATGTGTTCTATCTCCATTCGCGGCTGCTCGAGCGCGCGGCGAAACTCAACGATGCCAATGGCGGGGGCTCGCTCACCGCCCTGCCGGTGATCGAAACGCAAGCCAATGACGTGTCGGCGTATATTCCGACGAATGTGATTTCGATCACCGACGGCCAGATCTTTCTTGAGACGGATCTCTTTTATCAAGGCATCAGGCCCGCAGTGAATGTCGGCCTTTCGGTTTCGCGCGTCGGCTCCTCGGCACAAACCAAGGCAATGAAAAAGGTCGCGGGCAGGATCAAGGGCGAACTCGCGCAATACCGCGAAATGGCGGCTTTCGCACAGTTCGGCTCCGACCTCGACGCGACGACCCAGCGCCTGCTCGCGCGCGGCGCGCGCCTGACCGAGCTTTTGAAGCAGGCGCAGTTCTCGCCTTTGAAGATGGAGGAACAGGTTTGCGTGATCTACGCCGGGGTCAGCGGCTATCTCGATGCGTTTCCGGTTGACCGGGTGCGGGCCTTCGAGGACGGCCTCCTCGCGCTTTTACGCGCGAGCCACAGCGGTCTCCTCGATGCGATTCGCGCCTCGAAGGATCTGTCCGACGAGTCCGGCGCAAGACTCAAATCGATTGTCGATGCCTACGCCAAGAATTTTGCTTGATCGAGAATTTCGCTTGCGTTGGCGGCCCCGGGGACGGAGGTAAAGCGGATATACTATGCCCTCGTTGAAGGATCTGCGCAACCGGATCGCCTCCGTCAAGGCAACGCAAAAGATCACCAAGGCCATGCAGATGGTCGCGGCGGCGAAACTGCGGCGCGCGCAGACGGCGGCCGAATCGGCGCGCCCTTACGCCGACCGGATGGAAAGGGTATTGGCAAATCTCGCCGCCTCGATCGCGACGAGGGGCCAAGTTCCGGCGCTGCTTGGGAGCGCTAGCGACGGCGTCCATCTCTTGGTCGTTTGCACCGCCGAACGCGGTCTTTGCGGCGCTTTCAACGCCTCGATCGCGCGCCTCGCGCGTGAGGCGGCGCTGGCGCTCATCGGCCAAGGCAAGACGGTTAAGATCCTTTGTGTCGGCAAGAAAGGCCATGACATCCTGCGCCGGCAATTCGGACGCCAGATCATCGAAGTGATCGACCTGCGCGCGGTGCGCGCGCTCGGCTTCGCTGATGCCTCCGCGATCGGCGGCAAGATTGTGGCGTTGCATGGGGCTCGCGAATTCGACATATGCACTTTGTTTTACTCACGGTTCAAATCGGTGCTCACGCAAATCCCGACCGCGCACCAACTTATTCCTCTCGCTCTCCCGCCGGACGAGAAAGCGGCGCAAGCGGGCGTGGCTTACGAGTATGAGCCAGACGAAGAGGAGATTCTCGCGGCGCTGCTGCCGCACAACATTGCGATTCAAGTTTTGCGGGCGCTGCTTGAAAATGCGGCGTCCGAACAAGGCGCGCGGATGAGCGCGATGGATAGCGCCTCGCGCAACGCCGGCGAAATGATCAAGAAGCAAACCATGAAATATAACCGCTCGCGCCAGGCGATGATCACCAAGGAACTGATCGAGATCATCTCCGGCGCCGAAGCGCTTTAAGCATTCAACCTGGCAAGAGGACAAAGCATGGCCGACGCCGCATCCAACACGCGCACGGGCCACGTCACGCAAGTTATTGGCGCCGTCGTCGATGTGAAATTCGACGGCGATCTGCCGGAAATCCTCAACGCGCTCGAAACCGACAATGGCGGCAACCGCCTGGTCCTTGAAGTCGCACAGCATCTTGGCGAGAATTCAGTGCGCTGCATCGCGATGGACATTTCCGCGGGCCTTGTCCGCGGCCAGCCCGTGAGGGATACAGGCGCGCCGATCACGGTGCCGGTCGGCGAGGCGTGTCTTGGCCGCATCATCAATGTCATCGGCGAGCCGGTGGACGAATTGGGTCCGGTCGAAACCACGACCCGCCGCGCGATCCATCAGCCCGCGCCATCCTATGCCGAACAAGCGACCGAGGCGCAGATCCTGGTGACCGGCATTAAGGTCGTCGATCTTCTGGCCCCTTACGCGAAAGGCGGCAAGGTCGGGCTGTTCGGCGGCGCCGGGGTCGGCAAGACCGTGATCATCATGGAACTCATCAACAATATTGCCAAGGCGCACGGCGGCTATTCCGTGTTCGCCGGGGTGGGCGAGCGGACTCGCGAGGGCAACGATCTCTATCACGAAATGATCGAATCCAAGGTGAATGTCGATCCGCGCGAGCATGGCGGCTCGGCCAAGGGCTCCAAATGCGCCCTCATCTATGGCCAGATGAACGAGCCGCCGGGGGCGCGCGCCCGCGTTGGGCTGACCGGCCTCACCGTCGCCGAGGATTTCCGCGACAAGGGCCAGGACGTGCTGTTCTTCATCGACAATATCTTCCGCTTCACCCAGGCGGGCTCGGAAGTCTCGGCGCTTCTCGGCCGCATTCCCTCGGCGGTCGGCTATCAGCCGACGCTCGCGACCGACATGGGAGACTTGCAGGAACGGATCACTACCACGACCAAAGGTTCGATAACCTCGGTGCAAGCGATCTACGTGCCGGCCGATGATTTGACGGACCCGGCGCCCGCCACCTCCTTCGCGCATCTCGATGCGACCACCGTCTTGTCGCGCTCGATCGCCGAGAAAGGCATTTATCCGGCGGTCGATCCGCTCGACTCGACGTCGCGCATGTTGTCGCCGCTCGTCGTGGGCGAAGAGCATTATGGCGTCGCGCGCCAGGTTCAGCAGATTTTGCAGCGCTACAAGGCGCTGCAGGACATCATCGCCATTCTCGGCATGGACGAGCTCTCCGAGGAAGACAAGTTGACGGTTTTCCGCGCCCGCAAAATCGAGAGATTCCTGTCGCAGCCTTTCCACGTCGCCGAAGTGTTCACCGGTTCGCCCGGCAAGCTTGTGCCGCTCGCCGACACGATCAAGGGTTTCAAGGGGCTCGTTGAAGGCAATTACGATCATCTGCCGGAAGCCGCTTTCTATATGGTGGGTTCCATCGACGAGGCCGTCGAAAAAGCGCAAAGGCTCGCGGCCGAGGCGGCATAGGGCGTGGACCATTGGCGCGGGGTAATCCCGCGCGCGCAAAATACTGAAACCACATCCGAGGGGCATGCGATGCCGGCTTTTCACTTCGAACTCGTTTCTCCTGAAAAACTCGTCTTTTCGGGAGACGTCGAAGCCGTGGTCGTACCTGGAACGGAAGGCGAGTTCACCGTCCTCAAGGACCATGCCCCTTTGATCTCGACGCTAAAGCCAGGCATCGTCGTGATCGAGGAGGCGCCCGCAAAAAAACTGCGTCTTTTCGTGCGTGGCGGTTTCGCCGAGGTTGCTCCGTCTGGCCTCACCATCCTCGCGGAGCAAACGATCCCCCTGGAGGAACTAGACGCCTCGGGGCTCGATGCGGAGCTTAATAATTTCGCGGAAGAAGTTGCGGGCGCCAAAACGGACGACGCGCGCCGGATGGCGGTGGAAAAGCGCGATCAACTGTTGGAGTTGAGGGTCGCACTCAAGATCTGAGCGGCGGCAAAAGCGCTACCTGGCGGTTCGCGGGCTAGCTGTCCCCGGCACCTCGGACGCTCGCGTCTCAGGGCGTGACCACGATCTTGCCCTGCATTTGCGGATGCAGGCCGCAAAAATAGCCGTAGGTACCGGCCTTGGCGAAGGTGAATTCAAACGTGTCATCCGTATCGAGCGCCTTGGAATGGAACTCGCCCTTGGCTCCCACGACGAGGTGCGGAATGTCATCGCGATTGCGGAAGACAACTGTCGTCCCGGCCTTCACTGTGAGCTCCTTTGGGGTAAAGGCGAAATTATCGATGTTCACTTGCATGTCCGCCGCGCGAACGGGCGGCGACGAAACGGCGCTGAGAGCGGCGGCGATAAAGAGTGCGCGGCAAAGGCGCCAGGCGCGGGCGTTGTGCCTTGTGCTAAATCTCACCATCTGATGTTCCTCCTATTTGAGCGGTTTCAACTTGCGGCGAGCGACGTATCGGTGATCGCGAGGCGTTGTTTTCCGCGCCGGACCTCGACGCTCGTCAGCCCAAGCAAAGTGCGCAGCTTTTCGGCCGGCACGAGCATGGGTCCGGGCGAAGCAGCACTCCCCGGTGCGGGCTGCGGGAAGGCGGTCGACATCGCTGTGTGGAAGGTGACATTGCCTTCCACCTTCTGCATCAATTGATGGATATGGCCATTGAGCACGGTGATCGAGCCGAACCGCTTCAGCGAGGCGAGCGCGCGCGCCGAATCCTCCGTGCCCCAGCCCCAAGCAGGATAAACCGCCCAGAGCGGAATATGCGCGAAGACGACGATCGGCGTTGAGGTTGGCTTGCCCTTGAGGTCGTCCGCAAGCCAAGCCAATTGCTCGTCGCCGAGCGAGCCCATGCCGCCCGCTTTCAAATTGGCGACGTTGACGAGGCCGATGAAGTGCGCGCCGCCATCGTCAAACGAGTACCAGCCGGTGCCCTTCGTGTTCTTGCCATGGCGTTCGAGATAGGCCTTGCCATTTTCCTCGTCGATGATGTCATGCTCGCCCGGCACATAATGGACGGCGAGATTGGCGTCGCCAATAACCTTTTCGGCATCGTCGAATTGCCCGGGCTTCGAGAGATGGGTGATGTCGCCGGTGTGGATCATGAAGGCGGGCTTAACGGACAACCCGTTCACCTTATCGATCGCTTCCTTCAAGGTCCCGAGTGCATCCGGATTGGCCGGCTTGTTGAAACCGACATGGCTATCCGAAATCTGCAGGAAGCTGAAGCCGGTGGCCACCTTTTCGGCCGCTTGCGCCCCGCCGACGCCGAGGAGTTGCGAGGATTTGGGGACACCGCCGCTGAGCGTCCAGATGACGCCTGTCCCGACCCAGATCATGCATTCGAGCGCGCCGCGCCGGTCGATCCCTGTGCCCTGCCTGTTGTCTGACATGTTTTAGTCTCCATCTATAGCGGCTTAGCGCCGTTGCTAGGGAGGAGACTTGCCGGTGCACGTATTTATTCCCGGCACTTTGCGAATTTCTCGTGGCCATTGCCGCCACGCCTTGGTGCATCGCTGTCGTGCGCCGGCCAGATGGCGCGTCCCAGCGCGAACTGGCCTGGTTTTGCGCCGCCCCGCTGGCCGGCTTTTACTCCGCCGTTGATCCTTTAGGTCTGGATGGCGTGCGCCTTGCGGCCGCCGCGTTCGATCGATGCCGGGGCTTCGTCGCGGGTGATCAGACGACCCGCGAGATCGAGACAGCGCTTTGTGAGCATGGCCGCGCCTTCGGCAAGCTCGTTGGACCCGCGCACGATCTCTACATTGCGTTCCATGTCCTCGTGCGACCAGCCGCGCGAGTGGGCGATATAGGGAAACTGCGGAAAGATGAAACCCAGTTCGGCGAAGAAACCGAGCATCTGGCCCGCGACCGCCTGAATGTTGTCCTGCCCACCGACGATGATGAGTCCCGCGACCTTGTTACGAATGAGAACTTGATTGCGGATCGTGACCGCGTTCTGCACGCAGTTCAACCGCTCGGCCATCTTGAAATAGAGCGATGATGCCGCTCCCCACCGTATCGGCGATGAAATGATGATCGCGTCGGCCCAATGCACCAAAGCCTCGTAAACTTGGTCCATCTCGTCCTTCGCATCCATCTGGGTGATCGAGCAGGGCCAGGTGCAGGCGCGCGCGGCCTTCGAGTAGTAACCCTCGCAGGCGCGGAAGTTGAGATCGTTCAGCTTGATCATCCGCGTCTCGGCGCCAAGCTCGCGGGCCGCTTTCAATGCATGATCAAGCAGATGGTCGGAGCCTGAGAAGCGCGGGTTTGCGGCGTCCATCGCCGTCGTCGCGATACCGGCAAGGCGCAAGGGTCCAGCTGCGCGCACGACCTTGCGCGACAGCGGGTGCGGCTCGTGCGGGCTCTTGGCGCGCTTGCTGCCGGCGGCAAGGTTGACTAGAACGCGGCCATTCTCGGTCTTCACCGGGTAGGCGGGAACGCGGTCCCGCTCGAAACCGGGCTCGCCGACCCCGCTGCAGCGGTGGAACTTCCAATTATGCCAGGGACAGACGATATAGTCGCCATCTAGCCGGCCCTCGCCAAGCGGCCCGCCGGCATGGTTGCAAATATTCGAAACCGCGCCAAATGTCCTCTTCTTGAGAGATATTGCAAGCTCGCGGTTCGCTATCTTAATCCGCCTGAGCGGCGGCCCGGAAAGGTCTTCCGTGGAACCGATGTCGACCCAGTTTTCATCTCCGGCCATTGCGATCCCATGCTCCCAATTGTTTTAATCGATGCGCAAGCCTATCATTTCGTTGAAATACTCTGTGGTGTTAAGCCTCGAATTGCGCAAATCGCCTGCAGGGGCGGCTCACCGAAAATCTGCCTGGGCGAGATCATCGCCGATCTTAATTGAGCAGGATAGCGGAAAAGCGAGACGGACATGAGCGCAGCAACTATGGGCGAATCGGATTGGCGGCCACTTCGAGGCATTGACCAGCGCCGGCTGCGCTTCGCCCGCCTGCAAGCGCATCATGCAGTGCAATGGCTCGCGCGAGCGGCGCGCGCCTATGTTCCACCGCAGCCAGACGACGGCCACACGAATCTCGGTTGGGACGACACCTTCGACGGCTTTACAACCCATCGGCTAAGGGACGGCACGTATCTAAGCTTGAAAATTGCCGATCTCGCGCTCGTATTGCGTGGCGACGAGAGTGCGGCACGCATCCAATCTTTCTCTCTTAACGGCCGCGCGGATGCGCAGGCACGCCAGTGGCTGGGCGAGCAACTCGGCGCGCGAGGCCTCGATACGCATGCGCTCGACGCACCGTCACCCTATGAGATGCCTGCGCACGCCGTCGCCCAAGGCGCCGCCTATGACGTGGCGGCAGTAGCAGATTCCCTGCTCGAGCTTTCTGCCTGGTTCGCCAATGCCGAATTTTTGCTCGTCCGAGTCCAAGGACAAATGATTGGCCGCAAGTTGGCCGCCTCGGATGTGCGCTGCTGGCCGCACCACTTCGATCTCGCCACTTTGGCCTCGTTCCCGGCGCGCGATGCTGACGCCACGGGCTATGTCGGTGCTGGGCTTTCGCCCGGAGATGCGTATTATGACGAACCCTATTTCTATGTGTCGGTTTATCCCCAGCCGGACCGTGCGGAGCTGCCGCGTTTGCCGAAGCTCGGCCATTGGCATACGCGCGAGTTCACGGCGGCTGTTGTGCCGGGCCACCAGATCGTCGCGGCCAATAATCAAAAGGCCGCGGCCGATGAATTCCTCACGGCCGCGGTCGAAGTCGCGATCAATATATTGAGGTGAGGTGAGGTGAGGACTTTTCTCAATTCGACGGGCAAAAGCAGCCAAATTGGCGCGAACGTCAACCGTCCTCCTCTGCTTCGGGAACTCTAGAAAACACCAATGCTGCAATCTGACTCAAACTCATGAGAACGGGCTCCACGAATTCATTTCCGAAACAAGCCGGGGACATACCAACGGACGTATGTTGCAAGTCCCAACAAGACAACCAGCCACCAGAGCACGACGACTCCGCGCATCCATGGTTTGTATCTGGTCAGTCGGAACTTTTGCGGCAAAACGTTCGTGCCGGCCGAGAGTACGATATATAGTCCAGCCATTTCCGTGACGCTTCCAAGCGCCCCATGCGCTGTCGCCAGTGCGTAGTATGCCTTGCCAAGTTTGACCGGTATCTTCGGACTCACATGAGCGTGAAATGAAGGAACCATTATCAATACGATAACGACAAAGTTCAGGAGTACGATCGCGGACTGACACCAGGCGTGTGGCCGAAACCACCGCATGCGCGCGAGCACGGCGCCGATGAGAAGCGCTACCCCCATGCCGAACTCGAGGAGCAGAACCACATCGGCGTAGCGTGGAGCCGCGGTTCCAAGGAAGCCATCGTTCATTAGATTGTCTCCCTGCGGGCAGTGCTCATTCCTGGATAAGAATTCGGGTCGAGCACGCGACATTGCGGGTTCCACCAAAGAGGACTTGCCGGCACGCCTATTTATTCCCGATGCCTTGGGATTTTGCGCCGCCATCGCCGTCTCGCCGTCGTGCATCGCCGTCGCGCCCACAAAGGAACGGAAGCAACGCCACATCGTTTTGCTGGCGAAACAACAATCGAAGAGAAAGACCCATGCTGCTTCGCAAGGACGGCCTCGACGTGATCGCCATTCCGCAGCCCAGCCACGCCTGGCTTTCCGGCCAGATGGCGCGCGCGTGGGGCAACCGGCGCTTCGCGGCGCCGTTGCCCTACGACGAGGTATGCCTCGCCGCCGCGCAGCACGACATCGGTTGGCTGGACTGGGAAATGACGCCCGCGCTCGATGCCGGGACCGGCCTCCCGCAGGAGTTTTTCAGAGTACCCTCGAAGGTGCACATCGCACTTTGGCGCGAAGGCGTCCGCCGCGCCCGTGTTTTTGGACGCTATCCCGCGCTCTTGGTCTCGCTTCACGCCGATACGATCTATGCGCGCTACTTCGATTTTGCCAAGGCGAGTCCGGAGAATGCGGGGGCGGTGCGCGCCTTTCTCGACGAACAGCATCGGTTTCAAGCGCGGATGGCGGCGTCCTTGCGGGCCGATCCGAAGATTGCGGAGCAGGCATCGCCGGAATCCATCGAAAATAACCGGCTGCTGATCGCGGCCCTCGACCGGATGTCGCTCGAAATCTGCTGGGGCGTGAAAAAAGAAATCACGATCCCCGACGTGCCAGCGGCGGGGGCCGGAACGACAGAAATCCGTATGCAGCCAGGTGACGGCGAAGGCCTCGTCCTCGATCCCTGGCCTTTCCGGACGGCCAGCGTCGCGGTTCGCACGGAGGGCAAGCGCCTGCGCGGCCGGTTCGCGACCGAGGCAGGCCTCCATCGGGCGGTGGGCGAGGCCGAGGCCGCACTTGTGACGGCCGTGCTGCACAGGGCTTGAGGCCGCCTATCCCTGTTGGGCCCGGCTTTGAGAATGCCTCTATCGTGGCAAAAATGCTAAAGGCCAATGCAGAAGCTTCCCACGTGGACGCGAATGGCACCACCGCTTTTGCTGTTGCAGGATATAGCGCTGACCTTCGGCGGCGCGTCGCTCCTCGAAGCCGCCAGTCTCTCGGTCTCGGCCGGAGAACGTTTGTGCCTCGTCGGGCGCAATGGCTCGGGTAAATCGACGCTCTTGAACATCGCGGCGGGTCTCATCGAGCCAGACAGCGGGACGCGTTTCCTGCAGCCTGGGGTCAATTTGCGTTATCTGCCGCAGGAGCCCGATCTCTCCGGCTACGCCAACGCGCGCGGATATGTGGAGGCGGGCCTCAATCCAACCGATGATCCGCATCGCGCAACGACGCTTTTGAACGCATTGGGGCTAAGCGGCGAGGAAGATCCGGCGCGGCTTTCGGGCGGCGAGGCTAGGCGCGCCGCGCTCGCCCGCGTGCTCGCGCCAGAGCCGGGTATTTTGCTTCTCGACGAGCCGACCAATCATCTCGATCTGCCCGCGATCGAATGGCTCGAGGCGGAACTCGAAGCCGCGCGGTCTGCGCTTGTCATTGTCAGTCATGACCGCAGGTTCCTGCACAATCTTTCGCGGAACACAGTCTGGCTCGATCGCGGCCGGACCCGATTTCTCGCGCGTGGATTTTCCAGATTCGAGGCTTGGCGCGATTCCCTTCTCCTAGACGAGGAGCGCGCCGCGCATAAGCTCGATCGCAAGATCGCCGCCGAGGAACACTGGCTGCGTTACGGCGTCACCGCGCGGCGCAAGCGCAACCAGAAACGTCTCGAAGGCCTCGATTTGATGCGCGCCGCGCGGCGCCGGCGGGGCGTCTCCACCGGATTGCGGCTCGAAGCAAGCGAGGCCGATATTTCCGGCAAGCTCGTCATCGAAGCCAAGGATTTAGCGAAATCCTTTGGCGAGCGCGTGATCGTCAAGAATTTTTCGACCCGCATCCTGCGCGGCGATCGTCTTGGCCTGGTTGGCGCCAATGGCGCGGGCAAAACGACGCTCGTCAACCTCTTGACCGGCAGCTTGGCGCCGGACCGAGGCTCCGTCCGGCATGGCGCCAATCTTGTGCTGGCAACGCTCGACCAGGGCCGCGCGAGCCTCGATTCGGAAACGGTCTTGAAGGACGCGCTTACCGGCGGCAGCGATTTCGTCGAGATCAACGGCGAGCGCAAGCATGTCATCGGATATATGAAGGATTTTTTGTTCGGCCCGGAACAGGCGCGCACGCCGATCGGACGTCTCTCGGGAGGCGAACGCGGCAGGCTGATGCTGGCAAAGGCCTTGGCCCGGCCATCCAATCTCCTCGTCCTCGACGAGCCGACCAACGATCTCGATCTCGAAACCCTCGATCTCTTGCAGGAAATGCTCGCCGACTACAAAGGGACCCTTTTGATCGTTAGCCATGATCGCGATTTTCTCGACCGGGTGACAACATCGGTGCTCGTCGCGGAGGGGGGTGGACGCTGGATCGAATATGCCGGTGGCTATTCGGACATGGTGGCGCAGCGAGGCGAGAGAGTGAGCGCCGCGCCGGTTTTTTCCGCGCCCGCAGCGACCAAGGACAAGCCCAAAACCGCCGCCGTTCCAGCGCAAAGGGCGAAGCCGCGCCTCACCTTCAAGGACAGGCATGCTCTTGATAGTCTGCCTGACCGTATCGAGGAACTGCGCGTTCTCAAGGCAAGGCTCCAGTCCCGGCTCGACGACACTGGGTTTTACGCACGTAACCCTGCGAAATTCACGGAAGTCTCGGCGGCATTCGCGCAAGCCGAGACGGCGTTGGCCGAGGCGGAAGAGGAATGGCTTCGGCTTGCAATCCTTCGCGAGGAGACCGGGCGGTAGAGCGGCGCCGCGAGTGGCGGGAGCAATCGAATTGCGCGGCCTGTGGCTCAAATACAACATTAATCCTATTGACTACAGTTAGTCTACCATATTACTTATGTTGTGAGGCGTCGCTAAAACGCTGGGTTTGTCGCTGGCGGCGCTAGAGCGGGTCCCACGGGTCCCTGGCGAGGGGCATTTGAGATGAGCTTCAACAAGATGCTTTTTCTGGCGTGGGCCACGAGCTTCGCAGCGGTGGCCCTCGTGCCGGGGGCGCGAGCGGCCGACCTTCCGGCGCGCCAGGCCGCGCCGATTGAATATGTCCGCGTTTGCGACGCCTATGGAGCAGGCTTTTTCTTTATCCCGGGAACCGAGAGCTGCCTAAAATTCGGTGGGCTGGCACTGGCCGAGCTGCGCGGCTTCGACCCTTTCTACAGCATCTCGGGCACCAACTTTTACGCCAATGGCACACCGCATTTCGGTAAAGGTTTCATACCGTCCGCAAGCCAATATTCCAATGCCCGCTCGCGTGATGCCTTCAGCTTCGCCGCCTTGGGCCGTGCCGAATTTGACGCCAGGACGCAATCGCCGTGGGGCGCTTTGCGCTCGTTCGTACGCGTGGACGCTTACTATGGTTCCGGCCAGCAAGCCGCGACGGGCAGCCTCGGGTCCCTCACCAATACATTCAACACGACGGCTGGAACGAGCGCGCCGCGCGAGACGGCGATTGTCAACAAGGCCTTCATCCAATTCGCCGGCTTGACCGCGGGGCGCGCGCAATCGATGTTCGATTTCTACGCCAATGCATATAACTACAGCAACTTGCGCGGGTCCGACGCGACCGTCGCGTTGCTTGCCTACACGGCGACATTCGGCGACGGCGTTTCCGCGACACTGTCCGCCGAGGACCAGGCGTCGCGGCGCACCGCGATAGGCAGCACAATCGCGAGCACGACGGCGGCACCGATCAATGTGCGCGGCATATCGTCGACCTCCTTCCAGGCCCAGCCGGCGGGGTCGCGGGTGCCGGAAATCGTCGGCAATCTCCGCCTCGACCAGCCCTGGGGCGCGGTGCAATTGTCGGCCGCCGCCCATCAGGTAAACGCGAGCCTTTTCGGGGCTCCTGCCCTTACCACGCCACCGACCAGTTACGCCTTCCCGGCCTTGACCAGCAATTCCTATGGCTTCGCGGTTCAGGGCGGCCTTAAATTGAACACCGATTATATTTCGCCCGGCGACAAGTTTTGGTTGCAGGCCGCCTATGAAAAGGGCGCTTACGGCTATATCGCGGGCGATAACCTTGGATTCAATTATGGTGCGGTCAATCAAAATCGTTTCATGGGCAACGGGTTTACTTCAATTTCCTATTCCGGCAGCGGCTGGAACCCGCAGATCGATTCCGACTGTATTTTCACCGGCAGCGGCGCCTGCGAGCAGCAATGGGGCTTCGATGTTACCGGCGCCTATAAGCATTATTGGCTCCCAATCCTGAGCTCGGCGGTTTATGGCTCCTATCTTGAATTGCATTATCCGGCCGGCGCGCTGGCCGGCTTCGGCGGCGCGATCGGCGTCTCGAACCTCAAGGAGGCGCGGATCGGCACCAACCTCGTCTGGACTCCGCTCAAGGGTTTCGATATCGGCGCCGAGTTCATGTACGCGCTCCTCAATCAAACGCGGCCGGTTGGTCTCGCCCCGGATGCAGTGCTTACCGCAACCGGCCTGCCGGCCTTCAAGCCAGCCACCAGCCAATACTCGACCCGCCTGCGCATTCAGCGCGCGTTCTAACACCAAGTTGCGGCTAAAATGACTCCGGTCATGCCCTGCCCGGATCAAGTCCGGGATTGAGCCGGGCTAGATGTTGTGTTATGACTATTTAAATTCGTGATTTCCTGGGAAAGCCCAGGTAGAGCGGTCTCAGTTCGTCTGACGCGACCGCCGATCGCATCCGCCGGATCGAGGCCCCGATGGATCGCCTGGTGCTGACGATGGACGATGTTCCCGAGGCCGACCGCTTCGCGTATTGGCGCGAGACTGTCGCCGAGGAGATGTTCGGGGTCACCGGCGAGCGCATCGCGGAGCAGGCGGCCCCCTTCGCGGCCCGCGTCACCGGCTCGATCAGCGCATCCCTCACGCATTTTCGCTATCGTTCCGATGGGCTCCCGGTGTTCCGCCGGCCACGCGACATCGCGCGCCGCAGCTGGGACGGCCAGATTTGGCTCAGGCGCGAAAACGGCGAGGGCTCCTCGCTCAAATATCCCGGGCAGGAGTTCGTCACCCGGCCCGGCGAATTGTTCGTCGCCGACACGAACGTGCCGTTCACGATGGAGACGCGGCGCAATTACGACGCGGATCTCTGGTTTTTCCCGCGTGCCCTGATCGATCCGCATCTGCCGGCCTCGCGCCGCCCGCCTTCGCTTCTATTGGCCGAAAACAACGGCATCAACGGAATGGTCAAAGCCTATCTCGACGCGCTCGCCGGAAAAATCGACTCTCTTACCGATGCGGAGGCCGGCGCTGTCGCCGACATTTTCTGCCGGCTGCTCGCAGTCGCCTGCGGCGGCGCCGCGGGCGACCAGCGCGAGGCGATCGGCGCGGCGAAGCTGGAAGAGGCAAAACGCTATATCGGGCTGCATCTTTCGGACCCAGAACTGACGCCGGAAAAAGCCGCGGGCGCGCTAAAGATGTCGGTGAGGCAGCTGCATCGCCTGTTCGAACCGAGCGGAACGGGCTTTGCGCAATATTTGCTGCTCCGAAGGCTCCAGGAATGCCGGGCCGCGCTGACGAGCCCGATCGGGGCCGACCGCTCGGTGACCGACGTTGCGTTCGCCTTTGGCTTCACCAGCCTCGCCACCTTCTACCGGACATTTCGCCGGAGTTTTGGCGCGGCGCCGGGCGACGTTCGGGCCGCCGCGAAGACCGCTCCACGACCTTCCATGTAGTGCCGACCTTCGGGGTCCGGCTCCAGCTCTCAAACACCGTTCGGCCGTCTATGGTGCTTGACCCGGCCAAGATCGGCTAGCCGGGATTGGCGCCAAGATCATCAGCCGCGACGCTATGTCCGTTGCACTGCACTTGTGTTGTGTTATGACTATTTAAATTCGTGATTTCCTGGGAAAGCCCAGGTAGAGCGGTCTCAGTTCGTCTGACGCGACCGCCGATCGCATCCGCCGGATCGAGGCCCCAATGCATCGCCTGGTGCTGACGACGGACGATGTGCCCGAGGCCGATCGCTTCTCGTATTGGCGCGAGACTGTCGCCGAGGAGATGTTCGGGGTCACCGGCGAGCGCATCGCGGAGCAGGCGGCCCCCTTCACGGCCCGCATCTCCGGCTCGATCAGTGCATCCCTCACGCATTTTCGCTGTCGTTCCGACGGGCTCCCGGTGTTCCGCCGGCCGCGCGACATCGCCCGGCGCAGCCGGGACGGCCAGATTTGGCTCCGGCGCGAAAGGAGCGAGGGCGCCTCGCTCAAATATCCCGGGCAGGAGTTCGTCATCCGGCCCGGCGATTTGTTCGTCGCCGACACGAACGTGCCGTTCACGATGGAGACGCGGCGCAATTACGACTCGGATCTCTGGTTTTTCCCGCGTGCCCTGATCGATCCGCATCTGGCGGCCTCGCGACGCCCGCGTTCGCTACTATTGGCCGAAAACAACGGCATCAACGGACTGATCAAAGCCTATCTCGACGCGCTTGTCGCAAGGATCGACACTCTTACCGATGCGGAGGCCGGCGCCGTCGCCGACAATTTCTGCCGGCTGCTCGCAGTTGCCTGCGGCAGCGCCGCGGGCGACCAGCGCGAGGCGATCCGCGCGGCGAAGCTGGAAGAGGCAAAACGCTATATCGGGCTGCATCTGGCGGACCCAGAACTGACGCCGGAAAAAGCCGCGGGCGCGCTAAAGATGTCGGTGAGGCAGCTGCATCGCTTGTTCGAGCCGGGCGGAACGGGCTTTGCGCAATATTTGCTGCTCCGCCGGATCGAGGAATGCCGGGCCGCGCTGACGAGCCCGACCGGCGGCGATCGCTCGGTGACCGACATTGCGTTCGCCTTTGGCTTCACCAGCCTCGCCACCTTCTACCGGACGTTCCGCCGGAGTTTTGGCGCGGCGCCGAACGACGTTCGGGCCGCCGCGAAGACCGCTCCACGACCTTCTATGTAGTGCCGAAATTCGGGGTCCGGGTCCAGCTTTTAAGTAGGTGTTTAGCCGGAAATGGTGCCTGTACCGGCCAAGATCGGCTAGACGGGATCGGCGCCAAGATCATCAGCCGCGACGCTATCTCCGTTGCACTGCACTTGTGTTGTGTTATGATTATTTAAATTCGTGATTTCCTGGGACAGCCCGGGTAGAGCGGTCTCAGTTCGTCTGACGCGACCGCTGATCGCATCAGCTAGATCGAGGCCCCGATGGATCGCCAGGTGCTGACGACGGACGATGTTCCCGAGGTCGATCGCTTCTCGTATTGGCGCGAGGCGGTCAGCGAGGGGATGCTCGGGACCACCGGCGAGCGCAACGCCGAGCAGGCGACCCCCTTCGCGGCCCGCTGCACCGGGTCGATCAGTGCATCCCTCACGCATTTTCGATATCAATCCGACGGGTTCCCGGCGTTCCGCAGGCCGCGCGACATCGCACGGCATAGCTGGGACGACAAGATTTGGGTCCGGCGCGAAAACAGCGAGGGCGTCTGGTTCAATTATGATCGGCGGGAGTTCGTCACCCGGCCCGGCGATCTGTTCGTCGCCGACCCGACCGTGCCGCTCGCGGTCAAGGCACTGCGCAATAACGACATGGATCTCTGGTTCTTCCCGCGTGCTCTGTTCGATCCGCATCTGGCGGTTTCACAACGCCCGCGTATGCTTCTATTGCCCGATCACAACGGCATCACCGGAATAATCAAAGCCTATCTCAATGCGCTTTCCGAACAGATCGACTCTCTTTCCGATGCGGAGGCCGGCGCCGTCGCCGACAATTTCTGCCGGCTGCTTGCGGTCGCCTGCGGCAGCGCCGGGGGCGACCACCGAGAAGCGATCCGCGCGGCGAAGCTGGAAGAGGCGAAACGCTATATCGGGCTGCATATGGCGGACCCGGAACTGACGCCGGAAAAAGCCGCGGGCGACCTAAAAATGTCGGTAAGGCAGCTGCATCGCCTGTTCGAGCCGGGCGGAACGAGCTTTGCGCAATATTTGCTGCTCCGCCGGCTCGAGGAATGCCGGGCCGCGCTGACGAGCCCGACCGGCGGCGATCGCTCGGTGACCGACATCGCCTTTGCCTGGGGCTTCAACAGCCTCGCCACCTTCTACCGGACATTTCGCCGGAGTTTTGGCGCGGCGCCGAACGAAGTTCGGGCCGCCGCGCCGGGCTGGCACGGGGTGAGACACGATTTGGCCGGGACTGAGAAGACCTAAAGCCAGAAAAGCGCGAGAACCTGAAGCAGGCGGAACCGGCCGCCTTAGTCTCTTCGTGCTGCCCTTGCCGGGACCGGGGCGCCCTTAACCAACTTCAGGAGACACTCGTTCAGCGATTTTCATGACCAAGTAATTTTTATGCTTTGGCCGCCGGTCCACCGGATTCTTCCGCGCAGTCATAGGGGAAGGTGGGGCGGCGGCTTTTTGCGTCAATTTTGATCAAAATGCTCAGAGACGATCTCATGCGATTGCGAAGCCTCGCTGCGGCGCTTGGGATTCTGTGCGCCGCCCTGCCGGCTTGCGCTGCCACAGTCCTCACCAGAAGCTTCCAATCGTTCTTGTGCCGTGAGGCCTCGCGCGTCATGGTTCCCGCGTCGCGATCCTGGGCGCATTGGGAGCTTTGAGGAGCAAGCTGTCGATGCGGTCGCGCTCACGCTTGAAATTGGCGAGCATGCGGCCGTCGAATTCCCGCGTGCGGGCGAGCTTGACCCGCATCGGATCGACGAAATGGCCATTCACTATGATTTCGTAGTGGAGATGCGGCCCGGTCGCGAGGCCGGTCTGACCGAGATAACCGATGACCTGGCCCTGCCGCACATGGGCGCCTTCGATCGCCCCACGGGCAAACCCGGACATGTGGTTATAGGTCGTGATGTAGCCGTTGGCGTGCTGAATCTCGATGCGGCGGCCATAGCCTGAATCCCATTCCGCCTTGGCGATCGTGCCATTGCCGGCGGCAAAAATGGGCGTGCCGGCCGGGGCCGCCCAATCGACTCCCGTATGCGGGCGGTAATAGCCGAGGATCGGGTGAAACCGCATGCCGAATCCGGACGTCAACCGGCCCCCGACAATCGGCATGCGAACCAGGAATTTGCGCGTCGAACGGCCGTCTTGATCATAGTAATCGACAAGACCATCATCCGGTGTCTGGAACCTGTAGTAGCGGAAAACCTCGTTGCGGGCGGTGATCGCGGCATAGAGAAGCTTGTTGTGTCCCTCGCCTTCCTCGCTTTCATCGTAGAACGCCTCGAAGGAATCGCCGGCGGTCACGGCGCCTTGAAAATCGACGTCATTGGCGAAAATCCGGACGAGATCGTCGATGACCGGAGGCGGAATTTCCTGCTTTAGCGCGGTCTCGTAAAACGAATCATAAAGCCGCATGCCATCGGCGTCATCGGCATCGTCGCTTTCGTCTCGGCTCGGCCGCTTGACGTGACGCGGCGGGGTCACCCGGACATAGCCGCCGCGGTCATTGATCGCGATGTTCGTTTCCAAGGTTTCGCCAGAATAAACCGAAAGCCGCGCCAGGGTCATGTTGGCGCCGGAGCCGTCGAGATCGGCGAAGAGGAGCTTGAGGCGCGCGCCTTCCGCCACCGCGGCTTCCCCGTGCGGGATCGCGAAGGCGGCGACAATCCTAGTGACCTGGTCCTTCGTCAGCCCGGCGCCGCGCAGCACGCCTTCAATCGTCTCGCCGTGGCGGATCACGACGAGGCGCTCCTCCATTTGCGTTGGCTGCACGACTTGCGGCGAACGGCCGAAATTAGTGACGTTTTCAGGGACCATGCGCACTTCGATCGTGGAAAATGGGGCCGTCGTGATCGGCGAAGCGGGATTGGCATAGGCAAGAACGCCCGGAAGATTGGCGCGGGACGTCCGCATCAGAAGAAGCTGCGGCGGCAAGGGTAGCGGCTTGGCGCCCGCCGCGAGCGTGTTTTTTACCTGCTCCGCTACCTGGGCCTGGACCTCTTCCATCGATAGAACGGCTGATGACGAAAACGCCCCGTTTCCCAGATCGCGGGTGGACCACGAGATTTCGGCATTGTCCTGCACCGGCTCCTGCGCGGCATCAATCGGATTGCGCGCGTCGGCAAGAACCTTCAACGGATTAAACGGAGGAACATCCTCGGAGAGCCCGATGCTCGCCAATGCCAGGGTGGTCTGGACATGGGTGAACGTGTGGACCTTGACGACCTCCTTGTCGCCGAGACTGAGCGTCGTTGGCGCCTGGAAGCTCTGCTTTCCGGCGACAATATCGACCGCCTTGACGAGACGATCGCCCTTGTGTGGATTGACGCCGAAATCGAGGTTGATCTCCTTGCGTTGAGCGAGCGAAGGGGCCGGCGGCTCGGCGAAATATGTTTGATGCCCAAGCGCCGCGTAGATCGCCGAGCCGATGAGCACGGCGCCGGAAAGACCAGTTAGAAGAGTGCCGGATAGCCAGCGCAGCGAGACTCGCCGTCTATCGAACGAAGCGTGGCGGGCGCCATCGGCTTCTATGGCCGGATCGACTCCAAATTCGATATTGGCGCGCAACTGGGCCGGCTGAAGGTAAACGCCGAAAGGCTGACTTCGCACCTGCGCGCCGATCGTCATCGCGTTGCTTCGATCCTGGGAACGGCGGCACCAAATCTCATATGCGTGAACCCCCGCGGCAGGACACAGGAACGAGCCCGCGCGCGTAGCGCCATGGGACGGCTTCTCGAAGTGCTTCGCCGGACTTTCACGCCCCGGCGAATGGAGCCCTGATGTTCGCTAAAGGGGGGCACGACGCCGAACCGATAACCGGCTTCGCTTCGTTACGACGACCCGTCAGCTAAACCTTTTGAAAATGGCTCAAATGCGGCGTAGCTCACGGAAGTTGCGCGGGGCATGTGTTTGCGGCAACCTCCCGCCGAGGCGCTGGACACGAATAATCATCCCTTTAAAAGAATTGCAAATCAGAGAAAACGGCCAAGCCTCGAATCGGCGGCGGCGCGTTGGTTGACATCCGGCGCCAAGCTTTGTAGAGGACGCCCCGGCGGAATACCGAGCCCGCCGCTCGTCTTGGACCGCGGTCGTTAATTTTGCAATCAACGCAGCCTTGCCATGGAGGCGCGTTGCTACGCAATGAAGATGGACGGACGGTAGCTTAGATATATGCGGCGATACTTCGCCGCCGGAGTGTGCGGCCATTAACGCGGTTCCAAAGTTCGCCCGCGTCTAATTCTGATCAAGGCGCGGCGGCAATCCGCGGAAATTCCTGGCGAGCGGCAGCGCAATGGCGAGCGCTGCACGTCACGTGCTCGCCCACGGCGGGAGTGGAAGGAACACGAGGCGCATGGACCAAGCGGGAAGCAAGCCGTTCGCAGTCATCAAAACCGGAGGCAAGCAATATAGCGTCGCCGCCGGCGATATGATCACCGTCATGAAGCTCGCCGGCAATCCCGGTGATCGCGTGACGTTCGATCGTGTTCTCATGTTCTCTCAGGACGGCGAGCCGGCGCTGGGAACCCCGTTTATCGAGGGCGCCAGCGTTGGCGGCCAGATTGTCGAGCAGACGCGCGGACCGAAGGCAATTGCGTTCAAAAAGCGGCGGCGGAAGAACTCGAAACGTAAGCACGGCCATCGGCAGGACTTGACGCTCGTGCGGATAACCGAGCTTCTCACAGGCGGCACCGAGCCTTCCGGCGAAGATGAGATTGCTGGCGCCAATTGAGCGTGACAGGATGCTTTACGCATGACAATAATTATCATATAGCTAAGACTCGGGTGTTGTTCCGCGACTTTCACGAATGGACTTTGGAGCCGGATCGATGGCACATAAAAAAGCAGGCGGTTCGTCCCGCAACGGCCGCGATTCTAATGGCCGTCGCCTGGGGGTGAAGAAATTTGGCGGCGAGGCGGTCACCGGCGGCAACATCATTGTCCGCCAGCGCGGCACCACGTGGCATCCGGGCGCGAATGTCGGAATAGGCACCGATCATACGTTATATGCCTTGGTCGAAGGAAAAGTGGCATTCCAAACCAAAGCCGATGGACGCTCGTACATTTCCGTAAAGCCAACGGCGCAAGCAAAGGCCGCAGAATAGGGTTGGAGACCGGAAAACCTCCACCTGCTCTCGAGGACCCGGTTGACTTGGTTTTTCCGGAGGCGAGAACCGTTCCTGAAATTCGGGAGGAAAGTCCGGAAAGCCCGAAAGGGTCTTGAACGGGAGGTGGGGCCGCCGTTCGCTATTGTGGTTCGAGACCTCGCATGGAGGGCCGGAGCACGCATGTTCCCGGATTTGACCGCCGACGACATCTTCCGCATCGAAACCAAGCGACTTTGGCTGCGCTGGCCGCGCGCCTCCGACGCGCCGGCGATCACGAGTTTCGTGAGCCTGGCGCAAATCGCGCGGATGACCGCGTCGATTCCACATCCCTATCCGCCAAGCGAGGCGGAGCGTTTCATTATGAAGGCGCGCAGCGGCAACGCCAGCGGAACGGCGCTCGTCCTGGCGATTACCCATAAAGGCGGCGCGCGGCAAACGATAGGCCTCGTTAGCGCGACAATGGCCGCAGCGGGGGACATCGAGTTCGGCTACGTTGTCGCACCGCCCGCCTGGGGGAAGGGGTTCGCCAGCGAAGCCGTAAAGGCGCTCGCCGACACGGTCTTCAGTCTCACCCAGGCGAACCAGATTTTCGCCAACTCTCGCGTCGACAATATTGCCTCCCGGCGCGTCCTCGAAAAAACTGGCTTTGCGTTCGTGGATACCGGCCTCGACTTCCTGCCCGCGCGGGGCGGCCTGCATCCTTGCGACCGGTTTCAGCTTGACCGCAAGACGTGGGCGACAGGGCGGAGAGCGGCGGGCGAAAGCCGGCCCATGCCGCCAATGGCTCGGCAGGCCCATGCTGCAAGCGAGGCCAGGGTGCTCGTCCCGGCGGCCCCGCAAATCGAAGATTGATGACCGGCGGCCCGGCTTTTCCCTTTCGGCCAAGACCTATCAGGTTTCCACCATCGATGAACGTGCTCTATACCAAGGGCAAGGAGCAGGGGCGACAACTTGCGATGCTTTCCGGTAACTGCTCACCCCTGCCTTCCAGATCAGATCGGGGTGCGGTGAATTGATGTCGGGGCGCGTGAACGGACTGGCTTCGTGGCGGCGACTGGAATTCATGCTAATTTAAGCCGGGGACGGGGGATGACCGAAAAGGCCGGCAAAGCGCCAAACCATTGGCCGCTCCTGGATTTTTTGCGCGCGACGGCGGCGCTCCTTGTGCTGTTGGCGCATAGCCGCGCTTCGTATTTTCTCTATATTGAGGTGGCCGACCAAGAGGGGGTTTTCCTGAAGCTGTTTTATTTCATCACAGATTTGGGACACCAGGCCGTTGTCCTATTTTTTGTGCTGAGCGGTTTCCTGATAGGGGGAAGCCTCACCGATTCCATGCAGCGGGGCAGTTTTGATCTCGTGCGTTACCTCATTGCGAGGTTTGTCCGCATCTTTATCGTCTACCTCCCGGCGCTGGTGATCACCGAGGGAATATTTTTGTTTGGTCGGCTCCTGCTTAGCAATCCCGGAGACGGACCCCTTTTTGAACACCAACAATTGAATTTCGGCGGTGTTTCGCAGGCGGTCTGCTTTCTTTCTGGATTGCAGGGCTTCAGTTGCCCTGCTTGGGAGCAAAATCTTGCCCTGTGGTCGCTCGGTTATGAATGGGCGCTGTATCTGTTTGCCCCCGCGATCATCCAACTGATCGTGTGGAAGGCTGCTCCCGGTCTTCGCATGTTGGCTGTTGCGCTGGTCTGCGCGATCGCGGTGACGGTCTGCCACTATCCCATTGAGGCGGTGTTTTGGTTCAGCGCTTGGTTCCTCGGCGCAGGCTCCTACCGCATTCTGCATGCCCGGCTCGTCCCGCTCCCGGTGGGACTTGCCGGCGCTTTCCTGATCATCGCTGGGATGGCCTTACGCCACATCGATGCCGCAAGCGAGGCGAAGACCGACATGCTCATTGCCGCCGGCGCCGCCATCGCAATCGCTTGCCGCCGGTTGGCCGCGTTTCCCCTTGCGCCGCGTCTTTTCGGCTTGGCGGCGGGGTTTTCCTACACACTCTACGCCATCCACTTGCCGCTTGTGTTTCTCATCGCCACCCTATTTCGAAAAATTGGGTTTCCGTCCGACATTCCGCCGAGTCCGGCGCCCTTTATGGAACTTGGGGTCACAATCGCCATTTGTCTTTTGTCCGCCTTCCTGGTCTCGCTTATGACCGAGCGAAAAACCGGGCAAGTCCGCGCCGCCATGTTGAGAATGTGTCCGGGCAGACATGCCATTTTCTACAAGATGCCATGAAGATCCATTCCAACAGCACATTGCTCATGACCGGTGATTCAATTACAGACTGCGGCCGCGCCCGGCCGGTCGCCGAAGGCGTCAACTGGGACCTTGGCAATGGCTATGTCTCTCTCATCCACGCCCTGCTCGGCGCGACCTGCCCCGAGCGGCATATCCGCATCCGCAACACCGGCGTCTCCGGCAACACCGTGCGCGATCTTTCCGCCCGCTGGCCATCCGATGTCCTGGACTTGAAGCCCGATTGGCTCTCTATCATGATCGGCATCAACGATGTCTGGCGTCAGTTCGATGCTCCCCTGCAAACCGAGTGGCACGTCCCGCTTGACGAGTATGCTTCCATTTTGGAGCAACTGGTCCGCACGACCCGGCCGCAACTCAAGGGATTGGTGCTCATGACGCCCTACTTCATCGAACCCACAAGGGCGGACCCGATGCGGGCGATGATGGACCTCTATGGCGAGGTGGTCCGCCAGTTGGCCGGGCAATACCAGGCCATCTTGGTGGATACTCAGGCGGCGTTCGATTGTGTCTTGACGGAATTTCATCCGATGGCGCTGGCTTCCGACCGGGTGCATCCGAGCTTGGCCGGGCACATGGTTCTCGCCCGGGCTTTTTTGCAGGCGCTGGAGTTCGCTTGGTGAAGGTTGCATATAAGCGGTGCTAGCCAGCCAATATTACATCGATCGCCTTAACCAAATGGGTTTTCCCAATGAGACGCAAGGAGAATGTCTTTGTCCTTAAGCGTTCACAAGGGCCGCGTGCGAACCGCCTTGCTATTGGCACGCTGTCTCGCGGCTTGCTTGATTTTGAACCTTGTTTGGCCGCATGGCTGCCTCGCCGCGAACGCTTCCCGAGGCGGATGGCGAACGGTTAGGATAGCGAGCGAAGGCGCACGCCCTCCCTACAACTATCTCGAAAATAACGAACTCGCCGGTTTCGAAATCGACCTTGCGCGCGATTTATGTGTCCGCATGAAGGTGTCCTGCAGCTTCATCCGGCAGGATTGGGACGGACTTATTCCTGGCCTACTCGCGCATCACTACGATGCGATCATGGCGGCGATGGAAATCACCGACGAAGCCCGCAAAAACATCGCGTTCACCAAACCTTACGTCCGCATGCCTTCCGCTTTCATGACCACAAAGCAGGAAGCCACTCTGGATACGAGTCCGGCGGGCCTCGCTGGGAAAGCGATTGGTGTCGAGTCGGGTGGCACCCATCAGGCCTATCTCGATGATGTCTACAAACAATCGGAGATCCGCCCTTATGCGACGCTTGACGAAGCCATCCTCGATCTCGCCGAAGGGCGGCTCGATGCCGTCATCGGCGACAAGGACGCCATCGCCGAATACATGAAAACGCGCAAGGAAGCGCGATGCTGCGTCCTTAGCGCGGACGTGCCGCGCGATCCGGCCTATTTCGGCGATGGCATCGGCGTCGGTCTTCGCAAGGAAGACACCGGCCTGCAAGCGATGTTCGAGAAGGCCCTGGACTCTTGCCTGGCCGATGGCACATTTGCCAAGATCAGGGCCAAATATTTCGACTTTAAGATCGATTAACCGCGATCCTCCGTAACTGGGAATCGCGCGGAAAGGAGCCCATGGCAAGAGTCGCGTTCCTCGGCCTCGGCGTCATGGGCTATCCCATCGCCGGGCACCTCAAGACGAAAGGCCATGACGTCACAGTTTACAATCGCACGGCTGCGAGGGCGGAGAAATGGGTTGCGCAATTTGGCGGCCGCCGCACGCCCTCCCCCAGCAAGGCCGCGAAGGGCCAGGAGTTTGTCTTTGCCTGCGTCGGAAACGACGCCGATCTGCGCGCCGTGACGACTGGCGCGGAGGGCGCCTTCGAGAGGCTCGAGAAATCGGCGGTCTTCGTCGATCACACAACTGCCTCGGCGGTCGTCGCGCGCGAGCTCAGCGCAATCGCGAAGGCCCAAGGATTTGGCTTCGTCGATGCCCCGGTATCGGGTGGCCAGGCCGGCGCCGAGGCAGGTGCGCTCAGCGTCATGTGCGGCGGCTCGCCGGAGGATTACACGAGGGCCGAAGCGATCATCTTTGCTTACGCGAGAGCCTGCCGGCTGATGGGACCATCGGGGGCGGGCCAGCTCACCAAAATGGTCAATCAGATCTGCATCGCCGGGCTCGTTCAGGCGTTGGCCGAGGGCCTCCATTTCGCTAAGCGCGTGGGGCTAGATCCAAATGCCGCCGTCGAAATCATCGGCAAGGGCGCGGCGCAATCCTGGCAAATGGACAACCGCTCCAAAACCATGAGCGCGGGGCAATTCGACTTCGGCTTCGCGGTCGATTGGATGCGCAAGGACCTCGCGCTCTGCTTGGAGGAAGCGCGCCGCAATGGCGCAACCCTTCCCATCGCGGCCCTGGTCGATCAATTCTACGCCGAGATTCAGACGATGGGCGGCGCGCGGTGGGATACATCAAGCCTCATCGCCCGGCTGGAGCGGCCTTGAGCGGCACAGGTCCTAGGCGAGATCGGCTTGCCCGAAAAAGCCCCTTGACATAATCAACAATTTCGTTGACTATCAACATATCGATTGAATGATGGCCGCGTTCGCATGGGCATCCCCTCTTATCTGCGTGTCGTTGGGCAGACGCCATCGTCCGATGACGAACAGCACGCATTGGACTTGGTGTTTGCCGCGCTCTCGGACCCGGTAAGGCGTGAAATCCTCGATCGGCTCGATGTGTGCGATCTGCTCGTCTCGGAGGTCGCCGCGCATTTCGATATTTCATTGCAGGCCGTCTCACGCCACATCCAGGTCCTGGTACGCGCCGGATTGGTTACGCAGGAGCGCACGGGCCGGATCAGCCGCTGCCGGTTCGATGCTGGGCCAATCTACGGCGCGGTCGTCTGGCTCAATCGTTACAGCAAATACTGGCAAGCTCAGTTCGATCTGCTGGCGGTTTCGCTAGAGGAGATCGAGCGGGAGAAATCTGCAAAGGCACTGAGGTCAAGTCGAAGCAAGCCGACAGGGTCAAAGCCGACCCGCGGACGGAAGCAGGCCGTCAAGCCACGGTTGGAGAAATGAGCATGACCAATCATCAAATCGTAACGCTGGAAGAGTGGCTAGAGGCGCGCAAGCAGCTTCTCGCCGAAGAAAAGGAGCTTACGCGGCTGCGCGATCAGTTGAGTCAGGCGCGCCGGGATCTGCCTTGGGTGCGCGTCACCAAGCAATATGTATTCGACGGCCCAGAAGGGAAACAGTCACTTGGGCAGCTATTCGACGGCCGCAGTCAGCTCGTTGTCTACCATTTCATGTTCGATCCCGATTGGGAGGCCGGCTGCAAAAGCTGCTCGTTTTGGGCCGACAACTTTAACGGCATTGTGCCGCATCTCACTCAGCGCGACGTGACATTCGTCGCCATCTCGCGCGCGCCGCTGGCAAAGCTGCAGGCCTTCGCGACCCGCCTGAGGTGGAGCTTCAAATGGCTGTCGTCGTCCGGCAGCGATTTCAATTACGACTACAACGTGTCGTTCACGCCGGAAGATCTTGTCGGCGGCAGAGCCATTTACAACTATGCGGCAAACAAGATGAGCATGCCGGAACTGCCGGGTATCAGCGTGTTCTTCAAAGATGCCGAGGGGAGCGTCTTTCACACCTATTCCTGCTACGCGCGCGGCCTCGACATGCTGAACACCGCCTATCACTACCTCGACCTCGTGCCCAAGGGGCGCGACGAGGCGGGCCTGGCCCATAAGATGGCCTGGGTGCGCCTTCGCGACCAATATGGCAGCTGATTACAAGAGCGGGAGGACTAGCGATGGAGTACAAGGAGACCGCCGAGAAGCTTGCCGAATACCGGAGCCAAGTCGCCGGCATTCGCGAGAAAATGCGAAGCGCTCAAGCATCGATCGAGCCCGAGGAAGTCCAGGACTATGAATTTGCCACGCCGCGGGGCAAGGCGCGGCTGTCTGCTTTGTTCGGCGACAAGGACACGCTATTCGTCATCCACAATATGGGCACCAGCTGCGCGAGTTGCACGATGTGGGCGGATGGCTTCAATGGCGTGTTCGAGCACTTGCGCGATCGCGCGGCTTTTGTGGTGTCGTCGCCGGACACGCCCGAGCGACAGCAGAATTTCGCCGCTGGCCGCGGCTGGAAGTTTCCCATGGTCTCGAACCAAGGCACGACGTTTGCAGAAGATATGGGCTATCGCCCGAATGGCCGCGTGATGCCCGGCGTTTCAGTCTTCAAGCGCAAGGGCGACAAGATCATGCGGGTGGCGGATACGGCCTTCAGGCCCGGTGACGATTTCTGCAGTGTTTGGCACCTCTTCGATCTCGTTCCGGAAGGCGCCGCGGGTTGGCGACCGAAATTCAGCTACGCAGGCTAAATGAGCACAATGAGCGGCAACTACACTGGTCGCTGTGTCCGCGGAGCCGTGCACTATTGCTGCGGGACCTGTTCAAACGCTCTCGACGCCAAGAAACGGGCGGGACAAATAACCGGCTGGCCGTAAAGGCCGCGGATCATTCGCGGCAACGACCGGAGACCGCGGGCGTCCGCCCGTGGCCTGCGCTTGCCCCCGCGCCCGTCAAGGGAGCGTGCGCAGGTCCACGTCGCTCTTTGATAGCTTTTTCTCCATCTTCCTTTCCTCGCGGCGAACGATGTATATGACTGCGATGGCGCCGACGACAACGCCGCCAAGCCCGATGACCCCAAGCGGGCCGCTGACGCGATGTATCGAATCGCCAAACACAAAGGCGCCTATTCCGAAAACAAGCGCCCAAACAATGCCTCCGGCCGCATTGAAGAGCAAAAATGGCGGCCATCGATATTTATTCGCTCCCGCGAGCAGCGCCGCGAGAACGCGCAGGAAGGCAAAAAAACGGCCGAAAAAAACGATCTTCCCGCCGTGCTTTTTGAAGAGATATTGCCCGAGCATGAGCCTTTCTTCCGGGAGGTGAATAAATTTGCCGTAGCGCAGAAGGAATTTCGTGCCCCATGTCCGGCCGACCCAGAAACCGATATTGTCGCCGGTGATCGCGCCCGCCGCCGCGCAGGCGATGACAAGGGGCAGGTCAAGCTGACCGGTGGCCCCGGCATAGACCGAGGCCAGAACCAGAACGGTTTCTCCAGGTAGAGGAACGCCCGCGCTCTCCAGCATGACGATGAGGAAGACGAACCAATAGCCGTGCTGCGCGACGAGCGGTTGAATATGGCTTAAAAACACGAAGACTCCGCGCTATCCCGGGGCGGCGGGTTTGGCTCAAAAGCGCTACATCCGATACGCAATTGCAGCGTCGGTGGCAAGCCTGTTTGTCAAATCGGATCGAGCCACGTTCTCCATTTCGCGTCCAATTCCGACCCCTCCGCGATGAGGACAGGGCTTATCCACGCAAGGCATAGGAGGGCTCTGCGGCCTAACGTCGCGCGTTTCAACACGCGCGGCGATGGCCGTGAGCGGCGCCTGTCTACCCTCGTGGATAAGCACGGAATGAACTCCCGCGGAAGGTATTGTCAGGTTCGGTTTTTGCAGCACCAGCTTGTGTTGTCGGTCTCGACTATATCGCAGTGATGGGTTCGCCGACCGAACATGGCGGTAGTCATCTTGGCGTCACCGAACATTTGCGGCCGGTAGCGAAGGCCGGATTGGTCGTGATCAACAGCGACGTGCACTCATAAAGCTTTCTCATCAAGTGGAACAGCAACTGGCCATCTTGTTGACGGAACGGCAGACAGCCGAGCTTGTCAAAGACGATCAAATCGTAGGGTTGCAGTTGTCCCGCCGATCGGCCGCTCCGGCCAGCGGCTTTCCGTTGTTCGAGTTGGTTGACGGGGTCGATCAGATTGTTGAATAGTCGCTTGGCGCGGGCGGAACCGGCGCGCACGGCGTCGAGGGCGCTAACTCCGGTGCGAGCGAAGCGGCGCCGTCGCACAAGGCAAGCCTCGCGCGTGTTCCTCGCAAATGTCCCCACGTGCTAAGCGACTGGTCGCAAAATCCCATTGCGGCCCATAGTCACGTGCGAATGAGGTTCAACAAATCGTGATGGATCGCCTCATTGCCCGCGCAAACCGACCCTTTGGCCAGCATGTCGGTGCCGCCGTCCGCGTCGGTCACGAAGCCTCCCGCCTCCTTCACGATGACAATTCCAGCCGCGATATCCCAGGCCTGCAAATGTCGCTCCCAAAAGCCGTCATAACTTCCTGAAGCCACAAAGCAAAGATCGAGGGCGACGGCGCCGAGGCGGCGAAGATTGCCGGCCTTCGCCATGACCGTGGCGAGATCGGCCACGAAGCGCGGATGTTCCTTGGCCTTGCCGAGATGCGGAATGCCGCAGCCGATCAATGAATCGGCCAGGTCGCGCCGCGCGGCCACGCGCAGCCGCCGGTTGTTTTGGTAGGCGCCTTGTCCTTTCTGGGCGATAAACATGTCGCCGGTTGCCGGATTGTGGACGAGCCCCGCGACGATCTGGCCTTCGCGCGCAAGACCGATCGAGATCGCGAAAATTGGCAAGCCATGCAGAAAATTGGTAGTCCCGTCGAGCGGGTCGATGAACCAGGTGTGACTCTTGTCGGTGCCGTAGATCGGGCCGCTCTCCTCCATCACGAAACCATAGCCCGGCCGTGCCCTTGCTAATTCCTCCTGGAGAATTTTTTCGGCCTTGCGATCCGCGGCGGACACGAAATCCCCCGGTCCCTTTACCGAGACTTGCAGGTTTTCCACCTCGCCGAAGTCGCGCTTCAAGCCGCGCGCCGCCTTGAGGGCGGCGGCGGTCATCACGTTCATGAGCGCGGATCTGATCATGGTATCGCCGTGACCTGCCCGTCTAATCCCCTCGCCGCATATAAGTGACTTCGCTCGTATCGACGACGATCGCCGATAAACGGCGGCACGAGTACGCGCAGACCGTTTTCGAGCACCGCCAGCTTGTAGGAAGAGGCGGCGGAGCGCCCCAGCTTAAATTTCCGCAATGAGTGGCACATCGGTACTAAGCAGTCGCGGTTTTGAAGTCAAAGTGCGCTAGCGATGGCTGCTTGCCAAAGGGAGGAATGTAATACTGCGAGAGGGGCCAGTCAGGGATGCCAGAAAGATGAAAAAACGATCGTAGTTCTGAGCCTTGACCCAATCCCTCAACCGGGCCGAACTGGGCGGCCATCATGATAACGCACGCGCTTATCGCTTCGAAGACGTGGTGCAAGGTTGCCCGCCCGAATTGGGTCTCGCGATTATGCTTTACATCATTATACGCATCATACCACCCCAGGGAACAGGTCGGCTTGTCCGTGTTCCACCCGTCATAGGGCCTGAAAGCCGGAAGCAAGGGATAATTGGGAAACATCACCGCATACTCATCGAGCTTCATCGGATCGCGAAGCCTGACATAATCTTTAGTATTATAACGTTGCTGCGTCACGCCATTGGCGACAAGTACGTTGCGCCACTGGTTTTCGACTTCAGTGCAGGTGAGGATTAGAAGATTTCGAATGTCATGGCCAAAGGCGTATAAATTTTGCCCCTTCGGCTGCACGGTTTGGCAAATGCGGCCCAATTGCCGCGTCAGCGTGGTTAACTGACCGTGTGCAATGGCTATAATATCGGCGATACCGGTTTCTTCCTGCGCGCTCGGGTTCCATTCCGGGGATGATCTAGGATTGAAAGTAGGGAACGGCGGGCGCCACATCCGCGGATAATATTCTCCTGGCCCAAGATCTGTTTCATGAAAGAGGCATTCGGGCTCGAACCAGAAGGGATTTAGGCGCCGGAGCGTGTCCCAAATCGTTTCGCCCGGCACGGCTTTGTAAGGGTACATCTCGCCCGAAACATCAACGCGGTTGGCAACGCCGTCCCCGATCCGCCATACCTGCACCTGGGGAATGTTGTATTCGCCAGGAACCCTGAGAATATAATAGTTCTTCCTTATCCGCTTAGTTGACATCACTGCCTTTACGCGCTGAGCGCTCATTTCGGCGGGGGTAGGCTGTGCGCCGTCGCTGGTGCAGATACTCGCTGCCACTCCTTTTCCACGACAATGGCTTCGCGGTTCCCAAGTCCAGATTTGTACTCCACCCACAGCATACCATGCGGGGCGAAGCTCTCAGTCATGGATTGATTTATGCAGACCGTATCTTGATTTTGCTTGAACGTATCAATAACTGTCCAGCTACCACCCAGAGCCCCCTTCTTGTCATATCCGGTTGCAACCGGTACGATCGGCGTTACGAGATCGTCCGCACTGCATTCCGCGTATGCGGGGCCGACGACAAGCATCGACATACCAGCAGTGACGGCGAGAACTTTGTTCATTACTGATCGAACCTTAAATTGATGTGACGTTGCACTATTTTGTCAACAAACCGGATAAGAATAGGTCATCCATCATCCCCGGCTTCGATCCCGCCCCGCTCGACGGTCTGGAGAAATCAATGCCGATCAGCCGCGCGTTCCGGCTGGCAATAGGCGAGAGCATGCCCTAGCGCCGGCTCAGACCCGCATCGGCATCAACACATAAAGAGCGGCCGCGCCATCGCGGTCTTGCACAAGAGTGGGCGAACCGGGGTCGGCAAGCTTGAACAGCACGGTGTCGCCGTCGAGCTGCTCGGTAATGTCGAGGAGGTAGCGGGCGTTGAAGCCGATATCGATCGGCGAGGAGTCATAATCGACATCGAGTTCCTCGGTCGCCGAGCCGGAATCTGGATTGGTGACGGAAAGAGTGAGTTTCGCATCCGCCACGGCGAGCTTGACGGCCCGGCCGCGCTCCGACGAAATCGTCGAAACCCGGTCGACTGCGGCCGCGAAAGGCGCGCGATCGACGGTCAGACGCTTGTCGTTGCCGGAAGGGATGACCCGAACATAATCGGGAAAGGTACCGTCGATCAGTTTCGAGGTCAGCACTACTTGTCCCGACCCCCGGACCTGATCCGGGGGCGAAGGATCGCCGAAGATAAAGCGCGCCTTTGCCGCCGATATTTCGACGCGAACATCCATGCCCGGATCCTCGATGAGTTTTTGCACCTCAGCCACGGCTTTGCGTGGCACGATAACGCCCGGCATCCCAAGCGCGCCATCGGGGGCGGGAATTTCGACCCGGGCGAGCCTGTGCCCATCGGTCGCGACGGCACGCAACATGATCTGGCCTTCGACATCAAGGGTGTGCAAAAA
>JBOHJQ010000023.1:0-38835 GCA_050728655.1 Methylocella sp. | reverse complement strand
TGGCTATATCGCGACCGACATGGTCAAGGCGGTGCCAGTGGAGGTTTTGGAGAAATCCGTCCTGCCACACATTCCCGTGCGCCGCCTCGGCGAGCCGGAAGAAGTCGCCCGCTGCGTGGTTTTTCTCGTGGCCGAGGAGTCCGGCTTCATCACCGGCTCGACGCTTACCGTCAACGGCGGGCAGTATATGATTTGAGTTTTTGACACTGCCGGACAGCCCGGACGAATGTCGCGTTGCAAGCACAGGTGGTGGCCGCGCAGGATTCGCCAGCCACTCGCTGATCTAGGGGTGCCAGGACGTCGTAAAATTGAGCGCTTTAAGAAAAGCGAATGTGTCGATGCAAGCTATCCCGAGTCCCACGCAAACGTCCGGAATCCTCCGGTTGGCCCGGATCGCCGTCGGCTTTGAAACTTCGGTCGTTACGACGCATCGTTCCCCGTCAGCGAGCGCGTAGGCGATCAAGAAAGGGTCGCGGCCAAGCTTCTCGACTTCGACATCGGTGAGATCGGTGGCGTATCCGCTGTCGATTACATGTGCGACAATTTGGGGATCGACCTCCTCGTCGAGCAGGAGCGCGTCCTTGTTTGTTTTGTCCCTTACCCAGATGGCCAGAGCATCATTTCCGTCCTTGATCTAATCGTAAATCTCGACGGGCAACTTCACACTTCCATGGTTCGCCACGTGGACGAGCCATCCCCAGAACTCCGGCACGCGATCGAGTGCGTAATAAAGGTTATTCGCCGTTATAAGGACATTCGCGTCTAGGAGATAAAGCACTCAGACATTCCTAAACGGCCCGCCCGGAGTGATGCGATCCCGCTACGTTCACGAGTGCCTCAACGTTGATCGGCTTCACCCCGAGCACCTTGCCAGCCTTGGAAGGACTTAGAAGTCCATCCGCCATCATCCGGCGAACAAGGTTCAGCAAGGCATGCCCCAACCTGTGGCGCCGAACGACGTAATAGTTTGGCCCGCCCTCGGAATCCCGGGCGTTCTGTCGCTGGGCGGCGCGCGCTTGAAGCCACTTGCGTTGGAACGAAGAGTTAAGCTCCCGCCAATTGTTCTGACTGATCGAGCCAACTCGATATAGCTTGTAGGCCACCATCGAGTGGCTCACATTCCGATCGTTGGCGAACTCCGAAATCCGTCGTTCCGCTACTTCCAAATTAGTTGAGCTATCCACTTCGAGCTGGTGCAGCTCTTCCGCAGGAAGAAGAAACTCGCCAGCAACGTCGTTGCAGAAGCGCTCAATTGGAGAGCCGAATTGCGCGCCGCTCACGCCCGTTTCCCCAATCCACAAATGTGCGAGTTCATGCACGAGTGTGAATGACCATGCCGTGTGATTATCTTGGTCGTTGATCACGACAAACGGTGCGACACTGTCGGCGAGGGCAAACCCGCGAAAGGTTTCGAGATCAATGGCTGTGTGATGGCTGCCCAAATTGCCTATGAGGAGCACGAAGATGCCCACCGCCTCTGCTCGGCCACGCAATAGCCCGAAGGCTTCTTCGACAGATGCTTGATTACACACACGATCGTGAGTGCGCAGGGCCACAAGGTCCAAGTTGAGTCGCCCCCTAATGGAGGCAACAACGGCGGGAACGCCGTCGCTTATGCTTGCGGAACCGATAAAGGGAAGCGGCAAAGCCTCGTCGGCATCGTCCAAAATTGCTCGAACCATACTCTGGCGGGCGCGGATATCCCTGACGAGAGCATCGAGCAGCGCATCCGCAGCTCCGGAATGTCCTGCGGGAAGGGTACGAAAATCTTGTCCACGTTCACCCTTTCTCGGAACGCTGGACATGTAGAATGCAACAAGCGGCCGCCGATATTTTTGCGCCATCCTCACCAGAATCGGGCGTGTCGGCGTATCCTTGCCCGCTTCAAGCGCAGCTAACCGTTGTGCGGCATTTACGCCACGGCTGTCATGAATGCCGAGCTTCTCCGCTGCTTCCTCCAAAGAAAGGCCGGCAGTCTCACGCGCCCAGGAAAGGATCTCAGGGTTCACACTCGGCATACTGTAAGTCTAGCAGTTAAGTTCATGCCAACCTATCCATATTGGTCGATCAAAGCCTCACACATAAAGCCTGCCGCCTTTTTCCAGGAACTCTGCGCCTTTTTCACGCTGGACGCAGAGGCGCCGCTTCCGGTCCCCCCGCGATTTCGGTGAGCACCCAAAGCAAACGGTTGCCGAGCTTGTCGAAGGGGGCGGAAACCGCCACCATGTCGTTTTGGGCTATGCTGGCGTCGGAACAAATCCAAAAGCGAAAAGTCGGCGGCTGGCAGTGCCTCGCCGAAAGGCCATCCGATCAAATCATTGACCTCGCCGCCTAATGCAGTCGTAGGATCACGCTTGAAATCGCTGCGAACTCAGTTCCAACACAAATCGAGACGGCACCTTCTGTTTTACATCACATGCCTCATTTACACTTGGATTCTTGCTCGATGTGATTTATGATGAATATCGTCATAATAAAGGATATTACATCGATGCCTTCAGACATAACCCTTGATTGGGCGCCGCCTTCTGGTTCGCTGGCGTCTGGCGGGTTACCGCTCGTGATTGATCTGGACGGCACTCTGGTCCGATCGGAACTCCTTTTTGAGTCCTACTTCGACACTGCTATTCTCGGCGTGCGCCATATCTTTCGGATGTTAAGCGCTCTTCGCTTCGGGAAGACTGTCATGCAGCGGCATTTGGCGGACGCCAGCGCTCTCGATTATGCCACTCTGCCTTATGACGGCCACGTCCTAGATCTTATCCGGCAGGCTAAAGCCGAAGGGAGAAAGATCTATCTTGCGACCGCAAGCGACAGCCGCCACGCAGAAGGGATTGTCGAATATCTTGGTTTGTTCGACGGCTATTTTGCGTCGGATGGAGAGACCAACCTTTCAGGAGGGAGCAAGGCCGAGGCACTCGTTGCCGCTTTCGGAGAGGAGGGCTTTGACTACGTCGGCAATGCTGCCGTCGATCTTCCGGTCTGGAATCGGTCGCGAAAAGCATTTGTCGTGCGAGCCCCATCGTCGGTGCTGGCTCGGTTGGCCACCATGCGTTCGGGCTACGCGACGATTACGTCTGAGCGACCTTCCCTTGACGTTTGGGTCAAAGCCCTCCGCATCCACCAATACGCAAAGAATGTCCTGGTGTTCGTGCCATTGGTCACGGCGCACCGGTTCGCGATCGAGCCGTTTTTGACTGCCTTGCTCGCTTTTGCGGCGTTTTCCGCGTGCGCATCGGCCACGTATATCGTTAATGATCTGCTCGACTTGAAGGCCGATAGGCGGCATCCGTCGAAGGCCAACCGCCCGTTCGCGAGCGGACGGATATCCATAAGGGCTGGGATGATAATGGCTCCCGCGCTCTTGTTCGGCGCGGTTGCAATGGCGATCGCGGTCTCATGGGCTTTTGCCGCAGTCATTGGCGCTTATTTTATCCTGACCTCGATGTACTCGTTTTTCCTCAAGCGGAAAATGCTGATCGACACTGTTGTTCTTGCGATGCTCTATACAATCAGAGTGATCGGAGGCGCGATCGCAATCCATGTCGTGATGTCGGAGTGGCTGCTAGCATTTTCTCTTCTTATGTTCACGTCTTTGGCGCTCACCAAAAGATATGTAGAGCTCGCAGTTAGACTAGAGCAGGGTCTTTCCGATCCATCGAGCCGGAATTACAGAAAAGACGACATGTCTATCGTTGCTTCGCTAGCTGCGGCCGCGAGCATGAACGCGGTAACGATCTTTGCCCTTTATATTTCTTCCGCCCAAGTCGTAGCACTCTACGCGCGGCCTGATGTCCTCTGGCTCATCGTTCCGCTCCTTGTTTACTGGTCAAGTCGTACTCTAATGATGGCACACCGCCGATTAATCGACGATGATCCGATTGTCTTCGCGGCTCGTGATTGGAATAGTTGGGCAGTCGCGCTTTTAGTAATCTCGATACTAGTGATTGCGACCTGAACTTTATCAGCCAACTGCCCGTTATGCATACTTGGTCTTACTAGGGTCTTTACCCGATTGAATTGAGCGCCGTCGCGTGATTCTCATGTCCGTGGTCAAGCATGATGGTCGTGCGCGTTTGTTCCGCGGCGGCGGTTATAGCAAGACGGGCTGCGCATGGCAGGAGACGGAAGCTTCGCGACGACGGTTGATCAGACTCTGATGCGCGGATTGGATACCGCAAGACCGGGTATTCGCCTCGGGCCTGCCTCTGTCGCAATCCGGGCGTCGATTGTGGTCGGCTACAGAATCACGTCGAGGATTGCCTGACCCAGCCTCCGCCTCCGGCGATGCGCAGCTTATTTCGGCGATGCGTGCTCGGCCCTCCCTTTCGATAGCGGCGTTGTTTGTTCAGGCGAACCCAACATATTCATTGGTGGCGATCGCCGACCATCGGCAAGCTCGACCTGAATGCGCACCTCAGGATCACGTCGCGCATGCAAGCATCGCAGTTTAGAAATCTCCCCGCGATCGATTATTGGGTAGTGGTACAGTTTGAAATTCATTCATTGCCGCACCTCGCCTCCCAAGTTTCCAGGACATCCACCAAATCGGACATTTCCCAAAGCTTGAGGGTAACGCCGGCCGCCATCGCAGGAGTGATCTTGAGCGTCTGGTGGATGCGCACGAAATTGTAGTGCATGAAGTAGATCGCCATCATGTGCGCGTGATTCTCCGCCTTCTTTGAAAAGGCATTAGTAAGTCGCGTCATGCGGCGGTTGCCCATGCGCATCGAAAGATTGTTGCGCTCCGCAAACGACGTGCTGATATGCTTCGGGTCTGGACTACCTTCTACACGATGTTTGTGCGCGCTATTGCAAACTGCGGGACTGTAGCGATGCTGACCTTCCGGCGCCGCGCCGTACATTTTTACTAGCATCGCGTAATCAATGTCGGCACCGAACGCGCCTTCAACTGCTTGCAGATATGGCCTGTGACCGTCACTCGTTAGTTGAACTCGATTGGAAAGTCGCTTCGCAAGGTCGTTTATGAAAATCTCGGCCGCTTCGCTATCGCGGTCGCCGACATGCCAAGAAACCGCAAGCTTGCTATCCGCGTCCAGCCCAACCCACGTCCAAATGTCCCCAGCGCCTTCAGGAGCGGCTTTCGCGGCGGCGACGTTCCTCGCCTTCGCATAGCAAAATGCCCATGCCTCATCGACTTGCACGCGCTTGCAGGACAGATTTACGAGCGTGCGATCTTGGTAGTCGGAAAATGCCTTTCCCGCATCGACAAGGAGCTTCAGCAGCGTCGTCCGATTAATCCCTGTGAGTCGCGTGATCGCCCGTAGGGCAATGCCCTCCGCCATCATTTGAAGGGCCTGTGCGCGCTTTTCGGCGGGGAGCTTGTTCATAGGCATGATAATACACAATCATACCTGATCGGTCAAGCACAATCTTCCAGTTTAAAGGGGATTCCCTAATGTTTCTCATGATGCTATAAAGGCACTGCCACGCGCGCCGTTCGGCCGATTGGTCACGCGTGGCCAGTTCCTATCCCCCATACCAAGGGGGCGGCGCTAGCAGGGTATGTCTCCCCGCCATACGGACCCGAGGTGCGACCTCGGAGCCCGAACTTTATAAAATGGCCGCTTATGTGTGCTGCCCATTAGGGGCGATCACGTAGCGGCCATTGCGATTCTCAATTTTCCCCAGCTTTTTCTGATTCCAGAGCATAGCGCGCATGCTGCTCCGCTTGTATTTGGCCCCAAACTTGGCGGTGAAGACGGCGAAAAGTTCGTCGGGTGTGAGCCCCGACGGGGATGCCGCCTTAATCCTTTTCAGTGCTTCCGCATTCTTGTTCCCGTAACCCAACCGGCGCCCCCGGCGCGTTAGTGCCTGACTGTGAGCGCCATGGCTCGCATCGCCATTTATCTGGGCAGGCGACTCATTGTTCACCGCCTGCAATTCCAGCCATTTATCGAAGGCGCGCTGCAACGTGTCCGCTTCCGCAGATGCATTTTGAGCCTCCGCGCGAAGGCGGCTTATCTCGCTACGCGTCCATTCTTCATATGAATGCATCTTGCACAACCCGTTTATTCGATTCGCGGCAAACTAACGGCAGAATCGAATTTTGGCAAGGTACAAGCGTTTATTTGTTTGGGGAACCATACGGCTGCAAGCGCAGATTTGCGTTAGTTTTTATTCCAACGCTTTTTCGCGGCTTCCTGCGCAATCCTTTTGCGCTCGGCTGGCGTCAACGAATCGGCACGTGCCCGGCCGCCCTTAATGCCGCCTTTACGGCCTAGCTCAACGGCGGCGGGATTTTTGCCTTCGTCCTTTGGATCGGGGCCGGCGACGTCTGCTACCTGTCCGGTCAAAATATCGCCGATCAACTTTCCCAATTGAATTGGGTCACGCGGGCGGGGAAGGCGCTTGGGTGTCATGCTAAAAATATGGCACGCCCCAGGCGATGGAGCAAATGGCCAAAACGGCCCAGGATTTCAAACTGTACCACTACCGATTATTGCCTTCTGTAGGCCGCCACCTTGAGATATGCTAATGTCACGTAAAAACGGGAATACGTCGTGCAGATTAGACGTGCCGGTAGCATTCGCTCCTAGGAGGTACGTGGTTCCCCTAGGCTCACATTAACATCACATAAATTTCACCAATTCTTGAGGACTAGGCGGATAACAAACATATTTCTTCTCCCAAATCGCGATCTATTACGTTTTACGGGCAGCGTTGACGGAGGGGCGCTCATGTTCGCACTGTAGAGATTGGACGCGCCTTTGTCGACACGACGGCACGTATTACCTACGGGGCATTGGGTGAATCGCGCCCAGCTAACATTCTCAATCAAGCAAATTAAGCAATATTAGGGATCAATCACCCCGAACTTCAAACTGACAGTATCGCGTTGGCGGTCCCATGGACTTCGTCCGCTCTCCCGTGTTACGGCGCGAGACAATCACGCCGGCGCCATACCACGCCGGGCGCGCCTTGACATAGAGCCCCCCAAATGATCCCGCGCTATTCCCGGCCTGAAATGTCCGCCATCTGGGAGGCGCAAACGCGATTTCGCATCTGGTTCGAGATCGAGGCGCATGCCTGCGATGCGCTGGCCGAAATCGGCGTCATCCCGAAGGAGGCCGCCAGAGCGATCTGGGAAAAGGCCGGCAATGCAACGCTCGACGCGGCGCGGATCGACGAGATCGAAAAGGTCACGCGTCATGATGTCGTCGCCTTTTTGACTCACCTCGCCGAATTCATCGGAACAGAGTCGCGCTTCGTGCATCAAGGCATGACATCTTCCGACGTGCTCGATACATGTTTGGCCGTGCAGCTCACCCGGGCCTCGGACATTCTATTGGCCGATATCGACGCCTTGCTTGACGTGTTAAAACGCCGCGCGTTCGAGCACAAGCTCACGCCCATGATCGGCCGCTCGCATGGCATCCACGCCGAGCCAATGACATTTGGGCTAAAGCTCGCGCAAGCCTATGCCGAATTTTTGCGCGCCCGCGCGCGGCTGGTAAATGCGCGGAAAGAAATCGCGACCTGCGCGATTTCCGGCGCCGTCGGCACTTATGCGAATATCGATCCGCGCGTCGAGGCTCATGTCGCGGCAAAACTCGGGCTTGCGGTCGAGCCTGCCTCGACGCAGATCATTCCGCGCGATCGTCACGCGATGTTTTTTGCAACGCTAGCCGTCATTGCGTCCTCGTTGGAGCGGCTGGCAACCGAGATCAGGCATTTGCAGCGAACAGAGGTGCTGGAAGCGGAGGAGTTTTTTTCGGAAGGCCAGAAGGGCTCGTCCGCCATGCCGCACAAGCGCAATCCGGTCTTGAGCGAAAACATCACAGGCCTCGCGCGGCTCGTGCGTGGCATGGCGACGCCGGCCATGGAGAACGTCGCACTTTGGCACGAGCGCGACATTTCGCATTCCTCCGTCGAGCGGATGATCGCGCCGGACGCGACGATCACCCTCGATTTCGCGCTCGCCCGTCTTACCCAAGTGATCGACAAGCTCATTGTCTATCCCGCCAATATGAAAAAAAATCTGGACCGGCTAGGCGGCCTTATTCATTCGCAGAGGGTTCTGCTCGCGCTCACTCAAAAAGGCTTAAGCCGCGAGGAGGCTTATGGCTTGGTTCAGCGCAACGCCATGCCGGTCTGGCGCGGCGAAGGTGATTTTTTGACGCTCCTGAAAAGCGACAAGGACGTGCGCAAGGCGCTAAGCGATGCCGAACTCGAAGAGTTGTTCGATCTTGGTTACCATTTGAAGAATATCGATTTCATCTTTAAGCGCGTCTTTGGCGAGAGCTGACGGTCGCTGTGGCTCTCGGCGCGGAAAAAGGACCTGAGACGCCAATGCCTCGGCGCTCTCGCCTGGGACCTCGCACAAAAGAACCTAGGCACGGCGCCGCCTGAACGACGGCCACGAGTTTTTTTCGATGCGCGCAGCCGAAGCCGAAATTCTCGTCATACCGGGCCTCGGCGGGTCTGGGCCGGACCATTGGCAGAGCCGTTGGGAAGCCAAAATCCCGTCCGTGCGCCGCGTCGTTCAGGCGGATTTTGAGCATCCCGCCCTCGACGCATGGCGGGACCGCATCGGCGAGGAAGTGGAGCGCGCGGCGCGCCCGGTCATTCTTGTCGCTCATAGTCTCGGCGTGCTCGCGGCCGTGCATGCCGCGCCCTTCTTGGCAAAAGGCGAAAGCAGCGGCAAGGTCAAGGGGGCCTTTCTGGTCGCCCCGCCTTCCGTAAAGATTCTCGCCGGGCTCGATGCGCTCGATCCCGCTTTCCTGATCGTGCCGGGCGAACCGCTTCCTTTCCCTTCCCTAGTGATCGCGAGCCGCGACGATCCTTTTGCGTCCTTTGCCGAAAGCGAGGCTTTCGCGCACACGCTTGGCGCGGAGCTGATCGACGCCGGATTTTCAGGCCACATCAATAGCGAAAGCTGACACGGCCCCTGGCCGGAAGGCGTCATGCGTTTCGCTGCATTCTTGAAGACGCTCTGAGGGCGAAAGAAGCATTGTCGCAAGTTGCATGCGCACAATGCCGAAAAGCGCGTCAAACGGTGTAAAGTCCAGCCCTAATCGCCTTGGACAATTGCTGCGCAACACGTCCCGGTGTATGTAGCTGAATTAAATAAGGTTGGGTTTCACGCACGTCTATGTGTCCCTTTGTCGACCCAACCGAAGAATTTGGGGGCTACTGATGTGGTGGGACCAGAAGTTCACGCCGGAGAAGGACGGAGACCCATACGAACGTCTTTGGTGGCATTTTCTGAAAATGGACTTTCCCGCTTGGGCAACATTCTGGGCTCATCATTGTGTGCCTTTGACAAATCGAATTGACGATAATTCTAAACAAAATGACCAAGCAAGGTTGTTTATTCGAGATGATCCCAAAATCTCTAAGGGCATCGAGGCCTTGGTCATGAGAAATTACTCTGTGTTCTACTACTTGGCCCGCTCCTGCGCCATCGTCGCGTCTGAGCCGCATCTGTTCACGGAAGACGCATTCATCTTTCTAAGAGCGGCAACAGAAAATACTCAGGAGTTTTTAAAAAAAACTTTTGAGGATCGGCTAGCAAAAAAACTTGATATCAATCAAGATGATCTGCCAGATTGGAAAAAAATACGGGACTCCGATACAGCAAAAGAAATACTGCATTACAGGGACGCCTATGTCCACTTTGCCCGGCTGGGACGGCACCCAAATTTATCTTGGGAATTTATTCCCAATCATTCTCATATCTCTCCCGAGCATTCTCATGTCTCTCAAGCGAAAAACTATTGGAGTAATATGCAGAAACTTCCAGAGAAGGACTTCATAAACAGCAGACAGTATCTCAAGGAGCTTCAGACAAAGTTGATGAAGGAACTCAACCCGGTTTGGGAACGGATCACGCACCTATTGGACCAAAGCCGGACAAACGAGAAGTACTTTAACCTTTATAGGCTGTGCAAAGACGCCTCAGGAAAATACCGGCCCATTAAGTGAATTTCTAAAACTGTTTAGGACCAGTGCTCACTCGTGCAGACTCGGACTTCCCAGAGAGGCAACATTCCTCGTTGAAGAGGCCATGCGGCTTCGCCTTTGGTGATTGCTTTAGATTTGTCCACCGCCATCACAAAGCCTGCAAAAACCGCACCGGCTGGCCGTGCCCCGGCATGGTTAGCTCGCCCTCCCACATGACGCGCCGGCCGCGAATGATGGTGCCGACAGGCCAGCCCAAAACTTCCTTGCCGTCATAAGGTGTCCAGCCGCACCGCGAGGCAATCCAGCGGTTTTCTATTGTCGCCCGCCGCTTCATATCGACGATCGTGAAATCGGCGTCATAGCCCACGGCGATACGCCCTTTGCCGGCTATCCCAAAAAGTCGCGCGGGACCGGCGCTCGTCATGTCGACGAAACGCAAGAGTGAAAGCCGCCCCTTGTTCATATGATCGAGCATGACCGGGACAAGGGTTTGCACGCCAGTCATGCCGGAAGGGCTTTGCGGATAGGGTTTTGCTTTTTCCTCAAGGGTGTGCGGCGCATGATCGGACCCAACAATATCGGCGATGCCTTGCGCCACCCCGAACCAGAGGCGTCCGCGATGACGCGCATCGCGGATCGGAGGGTTCATCTGCAATCTCGTGCCGAGCCGCGCATAATCCCGCGCGTCAAAAGTCAAATGATGTGGCGTCACCTCGACGCTCGCAATATCCTTGTGCGCGGCCAACAAATCCATTTCCTCACCGCAAGACACATGCAGCACATGGATCAAAGCGCGCTTTTCCCGCGCGATGCGCAGGAGGCGTTCGGTCGAGCGCAGCGCCACTGTCGCGTCGCGCCAGACGGGATGCGAGGAAGGATCGTTTGGGACACGCAAATTCTTGCGCACGTTGAGGCGAAACTCATCCTCGCTGTGGAAAGCCGCGCGCCTTCTAGTCTGGCCAAGGATGGCGGCGACCCCGGCATCGTCCGCGACAAGGAGCGAACCTGTCGAAGAGCCCATGAACACCTTGATTCCAGCGGCGCCCGGCAGGCGTTCGAGATCTGGAATATCGCGCCAATTATCCACCGTGCCGCCGACCCAAAACGCGTAATCGCAATACATGCGGCCCTGTGCCCGGGCCATTTTATCGGCGAGCGCCGCGGCGCTCGTGGTCGAGGGATTGGTGTTGGGCATTTCGAAAACCGCGGTCACCCCGCCGAGCGCCGCCGCGCGGGAGCCGGTCTCCAGGTCTTCCTTATGGGTGGCGCCCGGCTCGCGGAAATGCACTTGGGTGTCGATCACGCCCGGCAAAATATGGAGACCGGTGGCGTCGATTGTCTCGCCAGCCTCGGCGCGGAAGAGATCGCCGATTTCAGCTATTTTTCCGCCGGAAATTCCAATGTCGCGCGCGCTTTCCCCGGTATGATCGGCGACAGTGCCGCCCTTCAAGATCATGTCGAAATTTTGGGGCACTGGCTCATCCATCGCAAAGCAAAAGCGACTTGCGTCTGGTCAATGTCGGATTATCTACAAAGTGCAAGAGTGAAAGTCGAGGGATTGAATGGGCGAGCTGATTTGTCTACTGGGCGATCGTGGGGTCATTGAAGTGGCGGGCGCCGAGGCGACGGGTTTTCTGCAGAGGCTCATCACCAATAGCGTGCTTGATATTCCCAAGGGGGAAGGGCGCTATTCCGGGCTGTTGACGCCGCAAGGCAAATTGCTGTTCGATTTCTTCGTCGTTCCGCTGCCGGAGGGTCAAGACGCGGGCTACCTGATCGATTGCGCCGGCGAACAGTCCGGGGATCTCGCCAAGCGGCTGAATTTGCACAAGATGCGAGCCAAAATCGCGATTCGTGATAAATCGGAGACATTCGCCGTCGCGGCGATATTTGACGGCGTTGCGCCCCCCGGCATTGAAGGCGTTTTCTATCGCGACACGCGGGGGCCTCATATGGGCCTGCGCGTTCTCGTGCCGCGCGGCGATGCCTTGGCAAAGCTCGATCACGTGGATGCGTCGCGCTACGAGGCGCACCGCATCGCGCAAGGCGTGCCGAAAGGCGGCGTCGATTTTGTCCCTGGCAATGCGTTCGTGCATGACGTCAACCTCGACTTGATGAACGGCGTCGACTTCAAGAAGGGCTGCTATGTCGGTCAGGAGGTTGTCGCCCGCGTTCATTACCGAAATTCGGCAAGAAAGCGCATCGTCAAACTCCATTTCGATGGTCCGGCTCCCGCGCAGGGCACGCAGATCATGGCGGGGGAAATGAACGTCGGCCAAGTTGGGTCGACGGCAGGCGAGGAAGGGCTCGCGATGGTGCGGCTCGACCGGCTGGAAGAGGCGCGGGTGGCGGGTGTCGCGCTGAAAGCGGGGGATGTGGCGGTCGATATTACTTTACCAGGCTGAGGGCTCATTGATGCGGGAATACCGCTTTTGAATTTGCCGGCGTCACATCTTGACGGAAAATCGCGCTGCCCATGGCCGGGCGACGACCCTCTTTACCTTGCCTACCATGACGAGGAATGGGGCGTGCCGGAGCGCGACGACCGGGCGCTCTATGAAAAGCTCATGCTCGACGGATTCCAGGCGGGGCTATCCTGGATCACGATCCTGCGCAAACGCGAGGCGTTTCGTGCCGCATTCGATCAATTCGACCCAGAAACGATTGCGCGTTACGACGCCGCGAAAATCGCTTCTCTGATGCGTGACAAGGGGATCGTTCGCAACCGCGCGAAAATCGAAGGCACCGTTAGCTCCGCCCGTGCGTGGCTGAAAATTCAAGAGGGCGAAGGCTTTTCAAATTGCCTCTGGGGTTATTTCGACGGCCGGAGCGTGCAGAACACCTATCGCGACGTAGCCGAAATTCCGGCCCAAACCCCGCTCTCGCTGAAAATCGCCAAGGATTTGAAGGGCCGGGGGTTCCGGTTTTGTGGTCCGACCGTCGTTTACGCGTTTTGTCAGGCGACCGGCATGGTGAACGATCATCTTGTCGGCTGCTGGCGGCATGCCGTATGCGCGCCGCGCTGAGCAACGCACGGGCGTGGGTCCGCTTGCCCTCCGGCAAACGGCTCGATCTGTTGAACCCGACTCCGTTCGATTGGGAAGATCAGGACCTGGCCTTGGGCCTTGCCCGGACCTACCGCTGGGGCGGCCACTCCGCGTGGCCCTTGCCGTTGCCGGTGGCGCAGCACTCGCTTCTGGTTCTGGCCCTGCACCGGCGCCAGCCACGAGGCGACGAAAGTGCCGCAGCGGAACTACGCGAGCTGCTCCATGACGCCGACGAAGGCCTGCTCGGCTTCGATTGCATTTCCGTCGTAAAGCCATTCCTTGGCGAGGCCTATCGCACCCTGACCGCGCGGTTGGAAAACGCCGTCGCCATCCGCTATGGGTTGCCGCCCTGGACGCCCGCGGAAAGAAAGGCGCATAAAAGGGCCGACCGCGTGGCCGCCGCCTCCGAGGCGGTCCATGTCGCCGGCTGGACGCAGGGCGAAGTCCGCAATATCTTGCGAATTCCCTATAACGCGCTTCCAGCCGATCCCTTGCTCGATGTCTACGGCGGCAAAGCATGGGAACCCTGGGCGCCAGGGCTAGCCGCCGAGCGCTTTTTGGCCGAGCTTGAACGGTTGATGTCAGCCAAAGGCACGGCTTGGGCTTAAAAATCGCGTGAACTGGCGGGCGATTCATTAAAAGCGACGCTTCCAGAGTTTCCGTCGATTCTAATCCGGTCTATGCAGGGGCCCGATTCTGGCGAATGGCGCAGGACCAAAAGGCCCGGTTCGATGCTCCGCATCCACGTCTGCCCGCTTTCAAAGCTGCCGGAGACGGTCCGCGTGAGTGGCGCGCAATGCCTCGTCACATTGATCGATGAGGGAACGTCGGTCATGCGCCCCGTTGGAATTGCCGCCGAAAAACATCTCGTCGTCGTCCTTTCCGACATCGCCGTGGAAGTAGAGGGCCACACGCTTCCGAGCGAAACCCATGTCGAAAAGCTCCTGGATTTCGTGCGGCGATGGGACCAGACGGCGCCTTTGTTGATCCATTGCTTCGCGGGCGTGAGCCGCTCGACGGCGGCGGCGTTTATAGCCGCCTGCGCCTTGCGCCCGCATCGCAATGAGTCCGAGATCGCGCAAGCGGTTCGGGCCAATTCGCCGACCGCGACACCCAATCCACGGCTCGTTGCGATCGCCGATTCGATACTTGGTCGCAACGGGCGGATGGTTGCCGCAATCGAGAAAATCGGCCGCGGTTGTGATTGTCTTGAAGGCGCGCCTTTTGCTCTGGAGTTGCGTTAAATCTCAACCGCGGCTAGACCGCTTTAAAGCGAAGCCGAGGCCGATTCGCGTCAGGACAAAGCGTGAAACCGAACGAAGAGACGACCCTGCCCGCCACCAACGCCGATATCGCCAAACTGTCTTTCGAGGATGCGCTCAAGGAACTCGAACAGATCGTGGACAAGCTCGAGAAAGGCACTGTCGGGCTCGAGGAGTCGATCGCAATCTATGCGCGCGGTGAGGCGTTGAAGACCCGTTGCAATGACTTGCTTAGGAATGCCGAGCAGAGAATCGAAAAGATCAGTTTGGGCGCGGACGGCCGCCCAGCCGGCACCGAACCCCTTGACGTGGAATGAATCCGGGGTCGTTCCTGGCTGATCCATCACGCCCCGTGTGGGGATTGCGCCGCTCCGGCGCCGTTGCCATTTCCGAAAATCAATTCCAGCCAAGGTTTGATCGCATGGGTGATTATGCCGTCGCCGCGCCGCCGGTTGTCTCGCTTCCCGCGCCGCCGGGAAAGCCGTTTCCGGTCGGCCGCATTTTTTGCGTCGCCCTGAACTATAAGGACCACAGCAAGGAGATGGGCGGAAATCCCGAGACCGATTTTCCGTTTTTCTTCATGAAACCAGCCGGCGCGATCCTCCAGAATGGCGCCACCATGCCCTATCCGCCAGGCACGGACGATCTCCAGCATGAGGTCGAGCTTGTCGTGGCGATGAACGTGGGCGGGCGGAACGTTCCAGCCGAAAAGGCCAACGACATGGTGTTCGGCTATGCCGTGGGCCTCGATATGACGAAACGCGATGTCCAGGCCGAATTGAAGCAAAACGGCCGGCCATGGGAAATGGCGAAAGCGTTCGACTTCTCCGCGCCCTGTTCCGCGGTAGCGTTAAAGACCCGCACTGGCGCGATCGCCAAAGGCAAGATGGAGTGCCGGGTGAACGGACAATTGCGGCAAACGGCCGATCTCGACGGCATGATCTGGGGGGTTCCCCAAATCATCCATTATCTTTCGCAACAAGTCGAAATCGCGCCGGGCGATCTCATCTTCACCGGCACACCAGCCGGGGTGGGGCCTGTTGTCAAAGGCGACAAGATCGAAGCTACGATCGCGGGATTGCCGCCGCTGTCGATCGAGATTGGCTGAGTCTATCCTTCGTGGATCACGCTCTACTCGACATTGCTACTCACGTGCGTCTTGGCGGCGGACTTCGGCTTGGTGTCGAGCTCTTGGATCCGATTCCACGTATTCGGCTGCGCGATCATCCGCCGGACTATGGCGACATTGGCCGCCGCGTCCTTGGCGTCGAGATCGCGCCGCGCCACCTCCTCGGCGCTCGCGAATTTGCCTTCGAGGGCTAGGACGAGAGCGAGATTCTGTCGCACTGGTTTGTCGGCATCGTGCTGTGCCGCGGCTTCCTGCAGCGCCGTTTCGGCTTGCAGCAATTTTTTGGAAAGCGCGTAGGAAAGTCCGAGATTGGCCAAAACATGCGGCTGAGCCGGGACGATTTTGAGCGCCGCCGCGTAATAGGCTTGCGCTTGCTCGTGGTCGCCGAGCTGGTCGGCGACCGAGCCTTGCGCGGAAAGCACGGACCAATCCGGCCGCTCCGGGGTATGGGCATGAGCCAATACCTCGGCCGCCTCGCGCGACCGCCCGACATCGGCCAAGGCCTTGCCGTAGGCGCCTAAAACCGTGACGTCGCGGGGAAATTTAATCGCCAGCCGTTGCAATACCGCAACGGCCTGCGCATTTTTCGTCATGCCGCGCAGAGCCCGCGCGTAATTTAGCGCGATTGCCTTGTTGTCCGGGTTGCGGTCGTATTTGCGTCCCAACTCCTCCGCGCTTCGCCGGATATCCGCCTCGGATGCAGCGCCGATCGAGCCGGTGGTCTCTTGCAGACTGCTGGACTGGCAGCCGCCGAGACAAACCGCGGCGGCCAAAACCACTTCCAGGATGACCCCGGCCGCACGGTGCCGCATCCCGCTGCCTTGTGCGAGAACCACGATGTTTCGTTCATTCGATTTCATGAAGTCCGCCATGCTCTTGCGCCACGCCTTGATTCGCGCCGGGGTTGCTTACCATTGGTTACTAATCCTGAGCATGGCTTACGTCGCCTTGCCGCAAGCCGGGAAATTTTTTCGCAAATTCCCAAAGTGCCCGAAAACCCGGGAGTTTTCCTTGGTTGGTCCGGAGTGAACCCTCGCAACGTTCGGCGCCCGTCTGGCTCGTCACGGTGGCAGCTTCGGGCGCGGCCGCGTTGGGGTGTCGCATGGCGGGAGGATGCCGCGCGCGGCTCTGCGCGGTCAGCGGCGATTTGCCTTGAGGATGGGTTTGCCAATCGCAACGTGACCGAGGAACCGACCGATGAGCGCCGAAATGATGCCCGTTCGAGCTTGTTTGGCGATAAGTCCCGGCGCCGACTTTCGGCGCGAGATGATCGGCTTCGCCGCCGCGCGCGACCGCCGCGGCTCCCATGCAGGCCCGCCGGACAATCGCTCGTTTCCGCTCCCGCAACGCGCCTTTCTGCACCTTGGAGCGCTACTTCGTGATCCAGACAAGGTGGTAGCGGGGTGACAAAGCGAGTGACTCCCGCTTGCGTCGCGCGTAGACTGACACCCGAAAAAGGGTGTTTCCGCCACGCGGGGCACCAATCTTAATAAGTCAGCCTACGAACAAAAAACGGCTAAAGCCTCTTCCTGCCTGCAGACGGGGATTTAGATCCAAAGCACCGACGATCAAGATATCGCGCAGCATTGGCCAATCCGCCGGCACCGATCCATCTTATGCATTCGAGCCGCCCCAAAGTCATATTTCACATTGGTCTTGAGAAGACCGGAACGAAGTCTTTTCAGCACTTTTGCACTCGCAATGCGCAACGCCTTCTAAAGCACAACGTATTATACCCCAACCGGTCTTCTGCATTTTATACGCTGAACCACGCTCCATTGACGGCAAGCTATCTATCCTCAGAACGTAGGGATTTCTATCTTCAGTCTACTATCGCAAGTTCCGAGATGGTGAAATCCCTTAAAAGAGAAATCGAAGCTTCCAACGTCGAGACGGTGATCATTAGTTCGGAACATCTATCTTCCCGCTTCCGGGCCCCGCAGATCGAAAAGCTTGCTGAAGATTTCAACGAATATGAGTGCCATATCGTTTTAGCCTTGCGCGATCACTTGTCTCGACTGTTTTCGTCTTACTCCACACACGTGATGAGCGGTTCGGACCGAACGCTCGACGAATATGCTGAGATGGTTTTGATACCGGACAATCTCTACATGAGATATGCCGATACAATAAGATTATGGGAGGCGTCATTCGGTAGGGATAATATAATCGTATTCGATTACAATGAATCACCAGATGTTATTTATTCTATTCTATCAAAAATTGGTCTACGGCATCTTGGAAATACATCAACAAATGATCACAAATACAATGCGTCGCTGGATGCAATTGTTACGGAGGCGTTGAGGCTAATCAATATAGCTAATCGGAGCGAAAGTGCGTATAAAAGTAAAAATGTGTATCTGGAATCCATAAAACTTCAATACGTAAGAGTCGTTTTGAAAAAAAAATTGCAAGCTCATAGTAATTTCTCGCATTGGTGGTTGAGTCAGCCATATCGAAAACAATTGCTTGACATAGCGGAGGCTGATGCACATTGGCTAGCAAAATACTACTCTATGTCTGTTAGCCTAAGCAAGCCTAGAAGCGTGCCAGAAGCCGCTCCGGAGGAATTCCAAGAGGATGTTGCAAAGCTTTTGGCTAAAATTTTGTCACAAACAATTTGTGCTCGATGGAGCCATTATCGTTTTAATATGTTTTCCCTTGCCGCCATATTTTTTGTTTTGGAAAAATTGCGGAGTATCAGACCGCGCTAATGCCGCCGTCGCCGCCGATCGCGCAACCGAATGGGGCCCGTTCTTGCTCCGCCGACGACAATGCCATCACGTCCGTTGCATTTTACCTCGCGCCGAACCGGAAAACATTAAGGCAGACGCGGCGACGCGCGGGCCGCTATTTGCCGCGTAATCTCGGGAGCGACGATCGAGCCAAGCGGATGATCGATGTCGTGGCAGCCGAGACGGACGATCGCGCGGACGTCTTGTCTCGCTATACGGAGCTCGGGAAGGATCGGTTGCTCCTGCTTCGACTGGTGAACCTCCAATTTCCCGCCCGGGCGCAGAGAATCGCTGCCCGGAACAGCCGAGAAGGCGCCTGCCAGTTGTCTTCTTTGGCGCCGGCCCATGAAGCCGCATCGCAGGGATTTCAGCGGCATGGCGTCGGCCACCCCCGAGTTGGCAACACCGGGCTCGCGCTGCCGGCTTGGTGGCGCCGTGCGCTTTCCCGTCGGCCGATGGCTTGAGCGCGGCATGAACTACGATGAACCAAACCCGCCTTGTACTGCGCGGCCGTGAAGGCTTGTGACTTGGCGAGGAGCCCGCCGTGCATTCAATATTTGCGAACGAGGTTGACGAGCTTGCCCTGAATGCGGACCCGGTCGGGGCCAAAAATGCGCGTCTCATAGGCCGGATTGGCGGCCTCTAGCGCGATCGAGGCGCCGCGCTTGCGCAGCCGTTTCAAGGTCGCTTCCTCGTCGTCGATCAAGGCGACCACGATGTCGCCAGTCTCGGCGGTATCCTGCTTGCGAATCACGACGGTATCATTATCGAATATGCCCGCTTCGATCATCGAATCGCCGCGTACCTCGAGCGCGTAATAGTCGCCCGGCGGCAACATGTCCGGCGGCAGGCTGATTGTGTGGCTGCGGTTTTGCAGGGCCGCGATCGGCGTCCCCGCGGCGATCCGGCCCATGACCGGGATTAAGATCGACGAACGTTCGAGATCGTCGCCGGAGTCGCTTTGCACCCATGCGCGGACCCGGCCAAGAGTGCCCTCGATGACACTCGGCGCGAATCTTTTGCTCCGGCCGCTATCGGCTGGAGTCGAGGAGTCCGGCAAGCGCAAGACCTCGAGAGCGCGCGCGCGATTAGGCAGGCGGCGGATAAAACCGCGTTCCTCGAGCGCGATGATCAGCCGGTGAATCCCTGATTTGGAGCGCAAAAATAAGGCGTCCTTCATCTCGTCGAAGGAGGGCGGAACTCCGGTCTCCTTCAGGCGCTCGTGAATAAAGCGCAACAGCTCGCTTTGCTTTCTTGTCAACATCGCCCGGGCCCTCTCTCTGCCTCCCTGCATATGTGCGGCGCCCGCGCCGCGAATTGGCGCGACTCGATCTTGCACAAACGGTGAACGAACGATATACGTTCGCGCTGCGTTCCGCAAGCCCCTCGGCGATAGGCGACCGGCGGAGAATCCCACATTGCTAACGCTTTCTTAAAGCGATGCGATTCGTATCGGGTTCGAAGGAGAAATCCGGGGCGATTGGCTTCCGGGAGCCTGGGAAGGGAGCCGAGGAGTGGAGTCTGGGAATGAAGTGCCCGACCCGCCGGGGCGCGGGGAGGGTGACCGATCCGGCGAAGCAAATTCCGCCGCCGAAACCGGTGCGGGTATTGTGCGGGGCTGACGATTTTCGGGCAAGCGAGCGTTTGGGCCGCGAATATCTGGCGCCGCCGAAGCAATTTCCGCCGGGCAAACACGTAATTATGCCGGCCGAAACCTTCCACCCGGATTTCCGGCCACTGCAACCGGATGGTCTGGAACACCGCGTCGCGGCGCCGTGCAGCTTCCATAGGCGATCGATGAATGTAGTCTATGCAATGCAGTAGCAACCGAGGACATCACCGCTGGATTGAAGACGCGGATCAAGCGCAATTTCTCGCGCCCCAACCGCCAGATGTTCCCATGGGCAATTATCGCTTCAAGCGCGAACTTTTGGTGCGACAGCGGCTTGTTCAAGTCCGCGGCCAGATCGGGAACCAGCGGCCTGCTGGCGGTACATCGCAGGGCCGCCGCAAAAGCTCGCTTGGAGGGCGCCGCGATAGGAATCACGGTTCCAGACTTAGGCGATTTCGCGTGCAAGAGCGAAGGCGTCGCGGAAATCGAGCGCGAGGTGGGTGGATGAAGTCGCTAAGAGCCGGAATAATCCCGATTCTGTCTTGTATTTCACGTCGCCGATGGCGAGTGGCCCGATTCCGAGAATGCCCCCCGGCAGTTCGGCGCCATTGTCCATGAGCTGGAGACCCTCAATTCCTGCCGGCGGCACCGCATTGACGTCCGCCGCGATGATGAGCGATTTAGCCGAGGCGAAGGCCGGCGCCAACAAGATTTGCACTCCCGCGGCCGCCGCGCAAAGCACGATCTCGGCGCCAACCGGCACCTCCAAAAGCTACACTGGAGTGCTTGCATCGGCGGCGCGCACGGCAATGCCAAACCTCTTCTTGATATCGATAGCCTTGGCCTGGACGCGTTCGGGTCCATCATGGCCGGCGAGCGTCACATCGGCGCCTTCCAGCGCGGCGATGACAGCGGAGGCGTAACCGCCTACACCGGTCGCTCCGAAGATCAGGATCTTCATATCGGCGAGTGTCCGGCCCTTTTTTTCAGTATTTTCGCCACGCAGGCCACCGTCGCGGCAGCCGAAGTGAATGATCCGGCGGGATCGGCGAAAGAGGAAATCTCGAACGGCTTCAAAAGGGTCGGCTTTAGCTGCGCCATCATGTCGAGAGCGAGGCCGGCATCCTTTCCACCGAAGAAAATGCATGTACGCGCCGCGTCTCGCGGGGAACGCGAAAACATGGCATCCAGAATCAATGGCCTGATTTCGTCGAGCGTGACGTTCCCGTACGATGTGACTGAATCGAATCCAGCGTCGAGCGCCATATTCACGTCGAAAGGGCTCATGTGCTTCAACGAACTGAACATGTGCAAAATGTTTTTGGCCACGGATTTTCTCCTATTTATAAGGACATCCCCCGGATGCCCGGCCTTGTTGCTGCCGAGCTTTCCATTCTCGACGGATTTTCGCAATGCCAAACCCTCGGATTTCGTTGTCCAGGCGCGCCTCTCGCTTGAATTTGGATCGAACCAAAAACAAGCGGGCGCTTCGGGTCGAAAGGGCCGCCGGCGGTGGCTGCAGGTCCGCGTTCAGCCGCTGGATGTTGGCCAACAGATTTCGCGAGATGGCGGCTTCGCTCGACCCCACCCGTTGCGGCTTTCGCCAACATCGCCTATGCAATGAGCCGGTCATGTGGCGTGCCGCGTGCCGGAAATACAACGCGATTTGTGGACGGAGCAGAAGATGGGTTTCAAGCTTGCCGTTGTTGGCGCAACCGGAAACGTTGGACGCGAAATGCTCGATATTCTTGCCGAGCGCCGGTTTCCGGCCGATGAGGTCGTGGCGCTTGCATCGCCCCGCTCGATCGGCACGGAGGTCTCGTTCGGCGACAAGGTTTTGAAATGCAAAGCCCTCGAAAACTTCGATTTCAGCGGGACCGATATCTGCCTGATGTCGGCGGGCGGAATTGTCTCTAAGGAATGGTCGCCGAAAATCGCGGGCCAAGGCTGCGTCGTCATCGACAATTCCTCCGCCTGGCGCTACGATTCCAACGTGCCTTTGATCGTGCCGGAGGTGAACGCCGACGCGATTGCGGGTTTTGCCAAGCGCAACATCATCGCAAATCCGAATTGTTCGACGGCCCAGCTCGTGGTCGCCTTGAAGCCGCTGCACGACAAGGCCAAGATCAAGCGCGTCGTCGTTGCGACCTATCAATCGGTGTCCGGCGCCGGCAAGGAGGCCATGGATGAGCTTTTTTCGCAAACGCGCGCAATCTTCGTGTCCGATTCCGTCACGGCCAAGAAATTCCCCAAGCGTATCGCCTTCAACGTGATCCCCGAGATCGACGTGTTCATGGAGGATGGCTACACCAAGGAGGAATGGAAGATGATGGCGGAGACGAAGAAGATCCTCGACCCCAAGATCAAGCTCACCGCGACCTGCGTGCGGGTGCCGGTCTTCATCGGACATGCGGAGGCGGTCAACATCGAGTTCGCCAACCCAATCAGCGCCGATGAGGCGCGGGAAATTCTGCGGGAAGCCCCCGGCTGTCTGGTGATCGATAAGCGCGAGCCCGGCGGTTACATCACGCCGCATGAAGCGGCGGGCGAGGACGCGACCTATATCTCCCGCATCCGCGAGGACCCGACGGTCGAGAATGGCCTTTCGCTTTGGTGCGTCGCCGACAATCTGCGCAAAGGCGCGGCGCTGAACGCGGTTCAGATCGCCGAGGTTTTGGTCAATCGCAAATTGATCGCGCCGAAGAAAAGAGCCGCGTGAGGGGCTGTCGCAGGGTCGAAAGCAGGCCATTTTTTGCGACCCAGGTAAACGCGCCCGGCTCGCCCGCGTTGGCCCGTCACGATGTAGGCTCCGTTTTGCCGGAGTCAGAACGCTGCTCGAACCACGCCTCGATCTCCACCATCGGAACGGACTCTTCATCTGGCCCGTCGATGCCCACCACTTCGTTATCTCCTTGAGCCAAATTCCAAGCCTCTTCGAGGGCTTCCTCCTCGGTCGCCAATTCGCACGACAGCATTTCGTGCTTCAATTCGTCGTCGATATACCGAACGAACCATCCCATCTTCCCAACTCCTATTCTGATCTTTAGCCGCTCTAAATCGGGTTCCGTGCAGGTCGTAGGCGTTGGCCCGCTCGATTTTCACGGTAAGGTTGTCGTCCTGCCGCAAAGGGCGGCGCGAGACGAGATGAACCTTGCCGTCGATTTCGAGCGTATCACCCGTCGTATCCATTAGCACTGTCGAGGAAACCGCAGGTATTGACAATAACCGCCGCCGCGTCCCGATGCGTCTTAGCGAGTTCGTAGCCCCTCTACACGCAGGCGCCCGGTGATCCGCTCGCTATCGACGCGCGCTTGGGGCAGCCAAGCGATACGAAGGAAATTTTTGGCGCTTGCGTGGGGAGCGCAAGGTTCGAGGGAGAAGATGGAGAAGCGCTTGTTGGCTTGGGATTCATGGACCCGCTTGGCACGCGAGGCGCCGCCTGGCAAGTTCGAGACGATTGAAGCGCAGGGAGATAAGCCGGTGACGGCTTGAAGCCCTCACCTTCGTGGTCAAGCACGCTGGTCGTCCAAGTTCGCAACCAGACCGCGCATGAATCATCTCGCTTATTTCGCGTCGTGGAAGATTATGCCGAGTGTGTAGCGACGCCCGGACCTCAGGCGGCTCACGCCGTGCCGCAGGTTGACTCGATAGATGCCGCGCGTTCCGTTCACAGGCCGGTGGTGGACAGCGAAGACCACGGCGTCGCCTCGCCGCAACGGAACTACTTCTGGACGCGATTGCATGCGCGGCCGCTGCTCGGTCAAGACGAACTCGCCGCCAGTAAAGTCCCCGCCGGGTTCCGACAGCAGAACGGCGACCTGGAGCGGAAAGGCCAGCTCACCGTAGAGATCCTGGTGAAGGCAGTTGTAGTCGCCCGGCTCATATTTAAGGAGAAGCGGTGTCGGGCGAAGCTGTCCGGCTGCATGGCAGAGTTCTAGGAACTCCGCGTGCTTTGCCGGATAGCGCAGGTCGAGTCCCATCCGCTCGTTCCATTCGTTGGCGATCGGCGCCAGACGCGGATAAAGCGCAATGCGCAAGGCCCCGATCAGATCGGGGAGAGGATAGGTGAAATATTTGTACTCGCCCTTTCCGAAGCCGTGCCGGTGCATCACGACGCGGCTGCGAAAGTGGTTGTCGTCAGGATAGAGGGACGCGATGGCCCGGCACTCTTCCCGAGACAGCAGCTTCTCCAGCACCGCGGAACCCCGCTCGCCGAGCTCGCCGGCGACGCCGTTCCAGCCGATCTGTGCGACGCGGCCGGCGGGGGACCCGGCAGGGAAATTCGTTTGGATGTTCACCTCGCTGCCTCCCTTTCCAGCAACGCCCGCTTGCGCGCGACGCCCCAGCGGTAGCCGGAGAGCGCGCCATCGTTTCGCACGACACGATGGCACGGGATTGCCACCGCGATGGCGTTCGCCGCGCAGGCCCCTGCCACCGCGCGAACTGCCTTCGGCGCCCCAATCCGCTTCGCGATGTCCGTGTAGCTCGCCGTCGAACCGGCGGGGATCGCCCGCAACGCTTGCCAGACGCGCTGCTGGAAGACGGTGCCGCGCACATCGAGCGGCAGGTCGAGGCCCATGGCCGGCGCCTCCACGAAGCCAACGACCTTGGCAATCAGCGCCTCGAAATCCGCGTCGCCGCCAATTAGCTCAGCGAGCGGAAAACGGTGTTGGAGGTCGCGGGCGAGCGCGTCCGGATCGTCGCCCATGAGGATGGCGCAGACGCCTTTCTCGGTGCTCGCCACGAGGATGGAGCCAAGCGAGCATTCGCCGATTGCAAAGCGTACCCCGGTGTTCGCGCCCCCGGCGCGATAATCGGTGGGGGTCATGCCTAGCACCGCGTTTGAAGATTCGTAGAACCTCCCGCTGGAATTGAAGCCGGCGTCATAGATCGCCGCCGTCACCGTCGTGCCAGGCTTTGCAAGCGCGTCCCGGATGCGCTTGGCACGATGAGCGATCGCGTAGTCTCTCGGCGTCACGCCGGTAACAGTTTTGAAGAGACGGTGGAAATGATAGGCGCTTAAGCCGGCCTTGCGGGCTAGCTCACCGAGGCTTGGGATTTCCGACGCGGTCTCGATGCCCCGGCAAACCTCCGCGACCTTTGCCGCGTGACGCTCGACCAGCGCGGGCTTGTCTGGTTTGCACCGCTTGCAGGGGCGGAAGCCCGCGCGTTCGGCGTCCGCGCAGGTCAGGTGGAAGCTGACGTTTCCCGGCTTAGCCGCGCGGGAAGGGCAGGATGGCCTACAGTAAACGCCGGTCGTCTTTACCGCGTAGTAGAATTGACCGTCGGACTTGCGATCCCGCAGGGCGACGGCCTGCCACCTCGGGTCTTGATCAGCCGAAACCTCGACGATATTCGAAATTCGGGACATCCGGGCATCCTTTAGCGCTAATTTGATCAAGAGGTTTTTTTAGTTCAAGACGTCTCGTCCCGCACTCCGGCACTTGCTTTCGAATCAGGAATCCGTGTCGGAAGCTTGTTGCCGGATCGACCAGCCAGCGGCAGCAAACGGCGTGCGCAACTTTTTGCGGCGCGCCCGCAACTGCCAGTAACGAGACCGGGACGGACCAAAGGCCGGCGCCGCTCGTCGCTTCCCGCCGTTCGGCGACGCCAAGTTTGCAGGAGAAGTTTCATCTTCACAGTTCGCGAGGCGGCGTTTGCCGCCGCCATGAGCTTTGCCGCGCTGGGTGCCGCGCATTCCCCCGCCTTTGCGGAAATGACCGTGGAAGTCGGCGGCGCGCCGATGTATCCGTCGAAGAACATCATCGAAAACGCGGTCAATTCGAAAGATCACACGACGCTTGTCGCGGCTGTCAAGGCAGCAGGACTTGTCGAGACCTTGCAAGGCGAAGGACCGTTCACGGTTTTCGCACCGGTGAACAAGGCTTTCGACAAGCTGCCCAAGGGCATGGTCGCGACGCTGCTGAAGCCCGAAAATCAGGCCACCTTGACCGCGGTGCTCACCTATCACCTCATTCAGGGCAGGATTTCCGCGGCCGATTTCGTCGCGGCGGTCAAGAAAGGCGGCGGCCAGGCTACCTACAAAACGGTCGAAGGCGAGGAGCTAACCGTGCGGCAGAACGGCCGCAGACTCGAAATCATCGACGCGAAAGGCGGCAAGTCCTTGGTAACGATCGCCGACGTTATCCAGAAGAACGGCGTCATTCACGTCGTCGATACGGTGCTTATGCCGAAGCGCTGACGTTAGCGCTGAACGGGCCGGGACACTCCCGCATGGCGTGGTCGGGCGTGCGAGGATCGCGCCTCACCCCTGATTGTATCTCATGGGTACGTGGAGGGCGCTAACGCGAAAGGGGACTTTAAAGCGTCGAATGGCGCGTGCGTTCTAATATGCGATCGATTGATAAAGAAGGCACCCCGACATCGTCGTTGCCGGGGGATGGGCGCTGCCTCTCGGGGCAACATGGAAATCGCCGGCCAACAATTTCAGATCGCCCATGATGAGTTCGCCTTCGAGGACGAGACATTCCTCGTGGCCCTCGTCATGAACGTGCGACTCATAGGTTGCTCCCGGCAAGGCGCGAACCAGTATGGAACGCCGCTTTGCGACGGGATCCTCGAACAGGACCGTATAGGTCACGCCCGGCGACATCTCGGTCCAAACGCCGGTTCCGGCGCGCCGGGTCAGCGTACCCGGAACTTCCGTTGTGTCGGCGTCGATGGCGGCAACAATTCTATCGAAAAAGCCTTCCGGCGGCATTTCCTGCCCGGCGGCGAGATCGAGCGGCGCAAAATTCTCTTGCCAAAGCTCGACCTTTGCTTGCAACGCCTTGTCACTGGAAAGCCTCGCCTCGATCGCCGTGCGCGCGGCCCCGCGCGCGAGGCCCAGCGCATAGGCAGCGGCGGTTTGGTCAACATCCTCGGACATCATATTCCCATGCATAGAGCGAGTTCTTGCACCGCGCGGTGAACCCATGACTTCACGCTCCCCAGGGGAGCGCCCATTTCCGTTGCGAGTTCCTCATAGCTAAGGCCGTGCAGGTAGATCAAAGTAACGCACTTTCTATATCTTTCACTCAGCTTCTTCAGACATTTCCGGACATCGAGCGCAATCACTGGATCGTCGGATGGCCTTGCCTCGACCGCTACCAGCGCCGCCGTTTCGTTGAGCGAGGAGTAAGGCGGCGGCGTGGCGGCTATCCGGCTCAAGGCGCAATTGCGGGCAACCACTGCCATCCACGCCATAGCAGTACCCTTGGAAGCGTCGAAAAGATGCGCCTTGCGCCAAATTCTGATCATCGCTTCTTGAAGCACGTCCTGCGCCAGGTCGCGATCCCGCATCATGCGCACGCAAATGGCGAAGAGGACCGGCGCGGATTCGTCGTAAAGGGTCCGGAAAGCCTTGCGATCGCCCGCGGCGACGGCTTCAAGCAGGGTGCATAACCGCTTTTCTGAAGGACTCGTCACGATTACCTACCTGCTTTTGATCGCTGCGCATCCGCCCACCAGCCTCCAGATGCTCATACGCTTCGGGGTTCGCGAAGATTGCATCGGCGCGGAAATTTATGCGCGAGACCTTGCCGGCATAGCGCGACACGACCGGCTTCAACACATTGTCCCATCCGCCGGCACAGCGCAACTTACCGGGACCGGCGCTCCCTCCGCCCCTGGAAAGGGTCTTTATCTTCGGGTTGAGCTTCAACGCTTAGTTCAGGCTAACCGGGAAACCAGTTGCGAAGGCAAATAATGCAAACCCGCTTGAAACTTCTTGGCCTCGGCTCCGGTAAACAGTCTCGCGCTCTAGAAATGTCAGGGCTTGTTATTCGTCATAAAACAGTCATCGAGGAATAAAATAAAATGAACTTTTATGACGTGAACCTGGAAGTCTGCAATCTGCGCGCCGAGGACGAGCGTATTCTTGCTTCTTTCACCCGGGGCTTGATCGAGATCGCCGCCGTCGCGGCAGCGCGTGGATCGGCCCCCTCCCCAAACGCGGCGCTCACGCTAAATGCGATGCGCCTGCCCGCGATCGCCCTCGACCAGGACGGGTTTGTCGCCAACGTGAACGCCGCGGCCGAAACCATTTTCGACCACGACGTCAAGATCAAGGACCGGCGTCTTTTCATTTCCGACCCCGCAGCCCGAGCGCTCCTGAAAGACGCCATCGATCAGTTGAGTGCCTCGCCCCGTCTCAACCCATTGGCTACCGACCCGATCATCGTTCAGCGCCAGGACAAATTGTCGGTCTTCGTGCGAATTTGGCCATTCAACGGGGCGGCGCACTTGCCCGCGCGGGAAGTGCGCGCACTTTTGACGTTAAACGCCTTGGCGCCGAAACCATGGCCCTCCGCAGCGCTGGACGAGCTCATCAAATCGTCCGCTGCCGGTGATCTTTCGCGGGTCCAAGCGCTGCTCGCCGCGAACGGCCATGTGAACGCCGAGATGGACAAAGGCGACACGGCGTTGTTCTATGCCTCGGAGAATGGCCACCTGGGGGTGGTGCGGGCCTTGCTTGCCGCGAAGTCCGATGTGAACGCCAAGATGGACAATGGTGGTGAAACGGCGTTGATCGTTGCCTCGGAGCATGGCCACCTGGAGGTGGTGCGGGCCTTGCTCGCCGCGAACGCCGATGTGAACGCCAAGAACGTCAGGTGGATCGATGGCGGCACGGCGTTGATACGGGCCTCGTGGGGGGGGTCAACTGGAGGTGGTGCAGGCCTTGCTTGCCGCGAAGGCCGATGTGAATGCCCAGGCGGCCGACTGCTTCACTTCGTTGATGGCGGCGTCGTGGTGGGGTCACCTGGAGGTGGTGCAAGCCTTGCTTGCCGCGAAGGCCGATGTGAACGCCAAGACGACCTATGGCGACACGGCTATGAGCCTGGCGACAATGGGCGGCTTCGCGGAGATCGTAGGGCTCCTGAAGGAGTCGCCAACTCCAACAGACAAGTTTCCGTTTTAATCAAGCAATTTTTGGTGTCCAGGTGCGGCGTGCTTTGAGGAGGGCGTTGGCGAGTACAAGGAGCTTGCGCATGCGGGCGGTGAGAGCGAGCTTTGCGGGCTTACCGGCTTTGATCGCCGCGCGTCCGCCTGCCAGCGTCCTGATGCTCATACGCTTCGGGGTTCGCGACGTCTGCATCGGCACAAAAATAGATGCACTTAAGCTAACCGGGATAGCGCGACACGACCGGCTTCGACACATTGTCGCATCCGCCGGCATGGCGCAACCTGCCGGGACCGGCGCTTCCTCCGCCTCTGGAAGAGGACTTTATCTTGGGGTTGAGCTTCAACGCTTAGTTCAGGCTAACTGAAAAAGTCTGTTACGGAGGCAAATAATTCAGACCCGCTTGAAACTTTTTGGCCTCCGCCCACGTAAAGGCCGGAAGGAGCCTCTCGCTATAGAAGTGTCAGGGCTTGTCATGTATCATGAAAGTTATAAGGGAATAAAATGAACTTTTTCGACATCAATTCAGAGATCGGCAGTCTGCGCGCCGAGGAGGAGCGTATTCTTGCGTCCTTCACAAGGCGCTTGATCGAGATCGCCGCCGGCGCGGGAGCGCGGGGATCGGCCGCCTCCCCAAACGCGGCGCTCAATACGATGCGCCTGCCCGCGATCGTCCTCGACGAGGACGGGTTTGTGGCCGACGTGAACGCCGCGGCCGAAACGATTTTCGACGACGATGTCAAGATCAAAGACCGGCGTCTTTTCGTTCGCGACCCGGCAGCCGGGGCGCTCCTGAAAGACGCCATCGATCAATTGAGCACCTCGCCCCGTCTCAACCCATTGGCGAACGACCCGATCATCGTTCAGCGCCAGGACAAATTGCCGGTCATCGTGCGAATTTGGCGTTTCGGCGGCGCGGCGCACTTGCCCGCGCGGGAAGAGCGCGTGCTTTTGACGCTAAATGCGTTGGGCCCGAAACCTGGGCCGCCCGCGGCGATCCTCGCCAAGACATTCCGCCTTACCCCTGCGGAGGCGAGGCTCGCCTGCGTCATCGCACGCGGCGCCCCTCCCCATATCGCGGCGCGAGAATTGAAGATTTCTCGGGAGACGGCGCGCAATCAGTTGAAAGCGGTCTTTGCCAAGACCGACACGCATCGCCAAAGCGAGCTCGTCGCGCTGCTTTTGCAGGTCGAATAACGGACGCGCATGAGGGCGGGCGTCACGGCGTGCAGGCGTCCCACGAAAACACGAGCCCGCGCGCCGCATCGAGCCTTTCCAAAGAGCACGCGATTATCGACGGCCGAATGACCCGCTGCCATGAGGCCGTCTCCATTGCGAACGATCGGCCCAAAGCCGTAGCTGTCATAAACAGTTCAGCCAATTCGCGCCTAGAGCTTATTCAATCGCTCCCCGCCGCGGGTAAAGACCGTGGGGGTGAACGCCGAACCGCCGCCGGTACGCGAGGCGTGCATTCAAGGCCATGGTGCGGTAGAATGGCCCGCATGGCGAAAAATTCCGGACGGCGGGAATGCGCGTGGCGGGCATGGCTTTTGCCGAAGCCGGCCGCCGCCGCGCTCGGAGCAATGGTGTTTTTGCTGTCTCTGGCAGGCAGCCAGCCCGTGCTAGCGCAAGCCAATCCTTTTGAGTGGTTCGAGCAATTGTTCCGGCCAAATCCGCCGCCGCGCCGCGCCGCGACACCAAGGCCGGAATTTCGCCGGGCCGCGCCGCAGTCCTATCGGGCACGGCCGAGGTCAAGCCGCCCGGCGGCAAAAGCTATCGCAAAGCTGCCAGCCAAGCCCGCCGTCGCGCCTACCTATTTCGTCGCGGTCCTTGGCGACAGCCTCGGGCAGATGCTAGCGCAAGGATTGAGCGAGGCGTTCGAGAACCGGCCGGAGGTCGCCATCCTGCGCAAGGCGAAGGAAGACTCGGGCCTTGTCCGCGACGATTTCTTCGATTGGACCACGGCCACGCAGGATCTGCTGGCGAGCGGCGAGAAAATCGATTTCGCCGTCATGCTGATCGGCAGCAACGACCGGCAACCCTTGCACGACGCCAATGGCAGCTATGAGCCGCGCTCGCCGGAATGGCAAGCGGCCTACACCCAACGGATCGAGACGATCGCGGCAATGTTCCGCGACAAAAAAATTCCACTCGTCTGGGTCGGCCTGCCAATTCTGAAAAGCGAGCGGCTTGCGGACGATGCGCGGGCGTTTAACGAATTCTATCGCACCTACGCCGAAAAGGCAGGCGCCACTTACATCGATATATGGGAGGCCTTCGCCGACGAGGCCGGGCAATACAGTGCTTTTGGCCCCGACATCAACGGTCAGACCGTGCGCCTGCGCGCCGCCGACGGGGTCCATTTCACCAAGGCGGGGGCGCGTAAGCTCGCCCATTTTGTCGAACCTGCAATCCGCCGCAATCTCGACGAGGTGCAGCCCAACACCGAGCCGGCGCCGAATCCGACGAATGTTCCGGAAACGCCTGCGAACGTCTCGGCTTTGCCTGGGACCGAGGCGCCGCCCGCGCCGAAACCGGTTGCCGGACCTATCCTGCCTTTGACCGGCCCCGTTCTCGCCCCCGGCGGCGGACTCGCCGCGCGGACGCCGACCGCCGGGACATCGAATAACGCCGCCCGCATTTTGATCGAGCAAACCTTGCAACAGGGCAGGCCCCTTGCCCCGAAACCCGGACGCACCGACGATTTCTCCTGGCCGAGAAACTAGCGCACCGGAAAGTATATTACCGCCCTTCAGTGCCGCCCGCCGCAAAAAATCGACGCCGCACCTTCTCGCGATGGAACGAAACGCCGAGGTTGCGCGTTAACCATTCGATCAGTCTCAGAATGGCTGGCGAACGGGGTGCCAAACCAATGTTCAACTTCTCGACAACTCATTTCTTCGCGGTGGCCGGGTTTGCCACGCTCATTGCCACTGGCGCGCAAGCCTTCGACGGCGGCTCGCCTTCGGGACTAATCAATCGTCACGTTCAGCAGGTGAGCCTGCCAACCAATGTCCAGCGCGAGGTTCAACCGACCCGCACGATTGTCGCCGATCCGACCGGCGAACGGTCCGGAACGATTACGATCGACACCAAGAACCGTTATCTCTATCTGTCGATGGAGGGGGGCCGGGCGATGCGCTACGATGTCGGGGTCGGACGCGAGGGTTTTGCGTGGTCCGGGCGGGCCCATATCGGCCGCCGCGCCGAGTGGCCTAGCTGGACGCCCCCAGCCGCCATGCTGTTGCGCCGACCGGATCTGCCACGCGTCATGGAAGGCGGCCTTGCCAATCCGCTCGGCGCCCGCGCCATGTATCTCTACAACAGCCATGGCGACACGATGTTTCGCATTCACGGCACCAACGAGCCCGATACGATTGGTCGCGCGGTCTCTTCCGGCTGCGTCCGCCTCCTCAACGACGACGTCATCGATCTTTATTCGAGGGTCAAAGTCGGCGCGCCGGTTGTCGTGCTCTAAAAGCTCGCCGATCGTCTGACGCGAGTCGAGACCGGTTTGGCGGCTTGCCAAACCGGTTATTTTTTGCTTTCAAAGCCGGCTAGTCGGCGCAAAACCGTCGAAAGCGGCAGCAAGCTTTTGCCGTTTTTTGAGAAAGTCATGCGCCATTCGATAGGTTGACAGCGAATCGCGAGTCCCAACATGCGTGCAGTACAAGTCAGCTTTACCGCCATGCGGGGGGCAGGTCTCGTCCTGGCCTTGGTCCTTCTGATTCCGGCGGCGCCGGCTTTCGCGCAATGGCGTAATTACGGGCCCTATCAGGCCTACCCCGCCTATCCGCCCTATTACGGTTACCCGGGGTATCCGGCCTACCCGTCTTATCCCGGCGCCTACGCCTATCCGGGCGATCCACCGCCCGCGCAGCGTTACCGCGGCCGCCCCTATGCCTACGGCGCGCCTCTTTACGAAGACCCCTATGGGTCAGGGCCACGCGGCCAAGCCTACGGCGGCGACGATCTCGAGCTCGGCGTCAATTTAAGCCAGAAAACCGCCGCGATGGTGCATAACCCGACCAATGAGCCGGCGGGCACGATCGTGATCGACACAAGCTCGCGGCATTTGTACCTTGTGCAACCGGGCGGCGGCGCCATTCAATATGGGATCGGCGTCGGCCGGCAGGGGTTTACGTGGAAAGGCGTCGCGCACGTCGGCCGGAAATCCGAATGGCCGCGCTGGATTCCGCCCAAGGAAATGCTGCAGCGCCGCCCCGATCTGCCGGAGGAGATGGACGGCGGGCTCGACAATCCGCTTGGCGCCCGCGCGCTTTATCTGTTCCAGGGCAACAAGGACACGCTGTTTCGCATTCACGGCACCAACGAGCCGGACTCGATCGGCAAAGCGGTGTCCTCCGGCTGCATTAGGATGATGAACGCGGATGCCATCGATCTCTATCAGCGGGTCAAGATCGGCACGCGGGTCGTGGTGCTGTGACCGGGATGCGCTGAATCGAGACTTTGCGCCGCGAGCAGGGCCGCCCGCGGCGCGGCGGGCTCGTCAATGCAAGGCGAGCGGGGTCAGAGCGCCCGTGTTGTCGGTCAAGTTCCCGTCGATATCGTTGTCGCCGTAGCTATCTAGGGTGCCGCTGCTGCCCTTGAACAGTCCAAGACCATTCCCCGTGACCACCGAATGCGCGACCCGAAGAATGGCATTAAAACCCACATCAAGTCCGGTACCGTTGTTGCTGGCAACGGAATTGCGCACCATGACGGCGGTGGCCGCGCCGGCGACCACGACGCCGATATTTGGGTTGTTGGAAGCCACACTATCGACGATGGTTAAATTGAGCGATCCCGCGGTCGACGTGCCATCCACATTGATTCCCTGAAAACCATTATTGTTCGCCGTGACTCTGCTGAGCACGCGCTGACGGTCGCCGATCCGATGGGGTGGACAAAGATCCCGGTGCCAGGATTGTTGGAAGCAATCGTATTCGACACCGAGAAGCTGCTCGACGTGCTGGGCGAGATACTTATCCCGGCATTGGTAAAATCCCGGGCGACGCAGTTCTCGATTTCGAGGTTTCCGCCCGCGTTGAACTGGATGCCGTTTGAGCCGCTGCCAAATCCATCGATGGTCAGGCCGCGCAGGTGAACGCTGTCGCCCCCGCCGGCAGTGATCGTGATGGCAGTGCCCGAGGGAGCCGCGATGGCCGCGAGCCCGACGCCGTCGTTGACGAGGCTGATCGCCTTGGTGATGGTCACCGTGCCATAGCCGGCGGGGTCGAGCACGTCGATCTCGCCTTTGGCGTTGGTCTGGTTGAGCGCAAAGGCAAAACTCCGGCACGGCGCGGCGAACCCGCACGCGCCGCGGTCGGTTCCCTTTCCTGAAACAAACGTCCGGTTTGCCTGTGCCTCTGCCGGCGCGGCGGAAAGACCGAAGGCGAGAAGCGCCCCGGCGATTGTTTGTAATGATGTGATTTTGATCATGGAATGTCCTCCAAGCAACGCGGGCGCGTTGCCGGAGCAGCATATACGGCAGGGCCACGATGCACGATGCCGCCGCCGTCTTTTTCCCCCTCCAAGTGGGCGCCGCGAGCGAGGACGCCCGCGGCGCGTTGGGCGGAGCGCCGGAGACGCCCCGTCGCGCGGAAGGGCGTCAATGCGTGGGGATCACGTTCAGCTCGCCTAAGATGTTGATCGTGTTTCCGTCGATGTCGTTGTCGCCATAGCTATCGATGCCGTTGCCGACCCCAGTACCATTCCCCGTGACCACCGAATGCCCGACCCGAAGGACTGCGATTGTATTCGCTTCAAGTCCGATAAAATTGTTGCTGGCAACGGAATTGCGCAGCATGATGGCGGTGGCCGCGAAGCCGGACGCGGAGCCCGCAAAGATGCCCACATTGTTGTTGGAAGCCACGCTATCGACGATGGTGACCTTGAGCGATCCCCCGGTCGACGCCGAGCCACTCACGATGATTCCGTTGCTATTATTGTCTGTTATGACGTTGCGGAGCACGCCGGTGACAACCACCGATCCGGTGGGCGCGATATTTATCCCGTTACCGGCAAAACCCCGGATGACGCAGTTTTCGATCGCGAGATTCCCGCCCGTGTTGAACAGGATGCCGTTTGCCCCGCTGCCGAGTCCTTCGATGGTCAGGCCGCGCAGGTGAACGCTGTCGCTCGCGCCGGCATTGATCGTGATGGCATTGCCCGAGGAAACCTGCATGCCGGCCGTGCCGACGCCGTCGTTGAGGATACTGATCGCCTTGGTGATGGTCACCGCGCCATAGCCGGCCGGGTCGAGCACGACGATCACGCCGCCGGCGTTTGTCTGAGTGAGCGCAAAGGCAAAAGTCCGGCACGGCGCGGTGACCGGACCGCACCCGCCGCTGTCCGTCCCATGTCCGGAAACCCAAGTCCCGTTTGCCTGTGCCGCGGCCGGCGCGGCGGAAAGACCAAGAGCGAGAAGCGCCCCGGCGATGGTTGGTAATGATGTGATCTTGGTCATGGCATGTCCTCCAAGCAACGCGGGCGAAGCGATCGCGGTTAGCGATCGCGAAGGGGCGTTGCCGGAGCAGCATACAGGCGTCGATCGCAAGAAGGCTATTTGGATCGGCCGGCGAAAACGCTTTATCGGGGCAGGACTGTCGATCCCATCAAGAAAGCATCGACGGCGTGCGCGGCTTGGCGGCCCTCGCGGATCGCCCAAACGATCAGGGATTGGCCGCGCCGCATGTCGCCGCAGGCAAAAACCTTCGGCATAGAGGTCTTGTAGCTCGTCTCGTCGGCCTTGACATTGCCGCGCGGATCGAACGCGACGCCGAGATCTTCCAAAAGCCCCTCATGCACCGGCGAAACGAAGCCCATGGCGAGCAGGACGAGATCGGCCCTGAGCTCGAAGGCGCTGTCCGGAATTTCCTTAAAATTCGCGTCGAGCCGGACGCAGACGAGTTTTTTCACGGCGCCATCCTCGCCGCGCAATTCCTTGGTCACAACCGAAAAATCCCTTTCCGCGCCTTCTTCCTGCGACGAGGAGGTACGCATCTTTAGGGGCCAGTCCGGCCAGGTGAGTTGCTTGTTTTCCTTATCGGGTGGGCGCGGCATGATTTCGAGCTGGGTCACCGACAGCGCGCCCTGCCGGATCACGGTTCCGATGCAATCCGATCCCGTATCGCCGCCGCCGATCACGATGACGTGCAACGCCGAGGCAAGGATCGGCGCGTTGCTGTGGATCGGCTCCTTGGCGATGCGCTTGTTCTGTTGCGGCAAAAAATCCATAGCGTAATGCACGCCGGAGAGATCGCGTCCGGGAATTTCGAGATCGCGCGGCTTTTCGGCGCCGACGGCAAGAACGATCGCGTCGAAGTCCTTGAGCAATTCCGCCGCAACGAGATCGATCCCGACATTCACGCCATTGTGGAAATGCACGCCCTCCGCCTGCATTTGGACAATCCGCCGGTCGATCAGATGCTTTTCCATCTTGAAGTCGGGAATGCCATAGCGCAGCAAACCGCCGGGCTTGGCGTTTTTTTCGAAGAGATGGACGGCGTGCCCGGCCCTAGCTAGTTGTTGCGCGCAGGCAAGCCCCGCCGGTCCCGAACCGGCCACGGCAACTTTCTTGCCGGTCTTCGCTTCGGCGGGTTCGGGTTTTATCCAGCCGTTCGTCCAGGCGCGGTCGGCGATCGCGCATTCGATGGTTTTGATGGTAACCGGATTATCGTCGATGTTCAGCGTGCAAGAGGCTTCGCAAGGCGCCGGGCACAGACGGCCGGTGAATTCCGGAAAATTATTGGTCGAATGAAGATTGCGCGAGGCCTCCTCCCAATCGGCGCGGTAGACGAGATCGTTCCAATCGGGAATCTGATTGTGGACCGGACAGCCGGTGTGGCAAAACGGAATGCCGCAATCCATGCAGCGCGCCGCTTGATCCCTGGTCGCTTCCTCGGAAAGCGGGATCATGAATTCCTTGTAATTGCGAATCCGGTCGGAGGCCGGCACGTAGCGCCGGTCGCGCCGGTCGATTTCAAGGAATCCTGTGACCTTGCCCATGCACCGTAAAATTCCTAGCCCATGGCCGCTTCAAGGTGAATCGCTGATGGGCCTATTTGCTTTCTCGCATGATCTTGTCCAAAAAGTCCGCAACTTCTTGGGCTCATGCTCTCAGCGCCTGTCTCAAAAGCTTGCCCAGAACCGCTGCCCTCGCCCTGAGGAAGCCCGAAGGGCGCGCCTTTAGAAACAGACTCTAACACGTCCGAGCGCAAGCGGCGCCGGCGCCGGAGCATACCATCTGGGCCAAAGGCTCGACGGAATATCTCCCGTCATTCCGCCGCCGCGAGACTCGGCTGGGCCCCCTTGGCGATCAGTTCCTCGATCGCGCGGCGGTACTCGACCGGCATGACCTTGCGGAATTTCGGCTTGTACTCATCCCAACGTTCCAGAATGTGCCGGGCCCGCGCCGAATTCGTATAAAGGGCATGGTTCGAGATGAGCTGATGCAGCCGTTCGGCGTCGAAACGGGTCATGTCGCCCATGACATCGACGCGGCCATGGAAATCGAGATCGCCGCCATGGTGATAGTTCTTTAGCATCAAGTCTTCTTCTTCGACGACCGGCTCTAGTTCGACCATGGCCAGATTGCAGCGTTGCGCGAATTTTCCGTCTTCGTCGAGGACATAGGCGATGCCCCCTGACATGCCGGCGGCGAAATTACGCCCCGTCTCGCCAATGACGACGACGATTCCGCCGGTCATGTATTCGCAGCCGTGATCTCCGGCGCCTTCGACGACCGCGATCGCGCCGGAGTTCCTGACCGCGAAACGCTCGCCGGCCACGCCGCGGAAATAGCATTCGCCGGCGATCGCGCCATAGAGCGCGGTATTGCCGATGACGACCGATTTCTCTGGCGTGATCCGCGCGAAAGCGGGGGGATAAACGATGATGTGTCCGCCCGAGAGCCCCTTGCCGACGTAATCATTGGCCTCGCCTTCGAGTTCAAGAGTAATTCCGGCGGCAAGCCATGCGCCGAAACTCTGTCCGGCGGTCCCCGTGGCTTTGATATGGACCGTGTCGTGCGGAAGTCCGGCATGGCCATAACGGCGCGCGATCACCCCCGACAACATGGCGCCCGTGGCGCGGTCGGTGTTGTTGATCGCGGTCTCGATGGTTACCCTTGTGCCGGTTTCAATCGACGCCTTGGCGGCCGCGATCAGCTTGCGATCCAGCACTTTTTCGAGCCCGTGATCTTGCCGGGTCGAATGAAAGATCGATTCCCCTTGCGCCGCGGGCTTGTGGAAGAGCTTCGAGAAATCGAGCCCGCGCGCCTTCCAATGCGCGATCGCCTGCTGATGGTCGAGCATCTGCATTTGTCCGATCATCTCGTCGAAGGTGCGGTAGCCCATCGTTGCCATGAACTCGCGCACTTCCTCGGCAACAAAGAAAAAGAAATTGATCACATGCTCGGGCTGGCCGGTGAAACGCTTGCGCAGAACGGGGTCTTGCGTCGCGATGCCGACTGGACAGGTGTTCAAGTGGCACTTGCGCATCATGATGCAGCCGGCGGCGATCAGGGGCGCCGTGGCGAAGCCAAATTCGTCGGCGCCGAGCAACGCGCCGATCACGACATCGCGGCCGGTGCGCAGGCCGCCATCGATCTGCACCGCGATCCGCGAGCGCAGACGGTTCAGGACCAAGGTTTGGTGGGTCTCGGCAAGGCCGATTTCCCAGGGAGTGCCAGCATGCTTGATCGAGGTCAGCGGCGAGGCTCCCGTGCCGCCCTCGAAGCCGGAAATGGTGACATGGTCGGCGCGGCCCTTGGAGACGCCGGCGGCGACGGTTCCGACGCCGGCCTCGGAGACGAGTTTGACCGAGACGCCGGCCTCGGGATTGACGTTCTTCAGATCGAAGATGAGCTGCGCCAGATCCTCGATCGAATAGATGTCATGATGCGGCGGCGGCGAGATCAGACCGACGCCTTGCGTCGAGTGGCGCACCTTGGCGATGACGGCATCAACCTTGTGCCCCGGCAATTGGCCGCCTTCGCCAGGTTTTGCCCCCTGCGCCATCTTGATCTGCATCATGTCGGAGTTGACGAGATATTCGGTGGTGGCGCCGAACCGTCCGGACGCCACTTGCTTGATCGCCGAGCGCATCGAATCGCCATTGGGAAGCGGTTTGTAGCGGTCGGACTCCTCGCCGCCTTCTCCGGTATTCGATTTGCCGCCGATCCGGTTCATCGCGATCGCGAGCGTTGTGTGGGCC
>JBOHJQ010000022.1:0-38932 GCA_050728655.1 Methylocella sp. | reverse complement strand
GCGAGGGCGACTGACAAATGCGACATACTTGCAGCCTTTAGTGGAATGCCAGCGCGGCCGTCTTGGTCTCGCCGAGGGCTGTGTCATAGCCTTTGATGAGGGTGCTTATGGCGGCCGCCGAGGCCTCCAAAACCGGGGCCGGGTAAACGCCGAAGAAAATCGTTAGGGCAACGAGCGGCGCGAACACCGTGGCCTCGCGCCAGGAGAAATCGAGGATTGCCGCGAGACTGGGTTTGTCCAGAACGCCGAATATGATGCGGCGATAAAGATAAAGCGCATACGCGGCCGACCAGATGGTGCCGGTGGTGGCCAGAAGCGCGACCCAACTGTTAATCCTGAACGTACCAAGCAACGTCAGGAACTCGCCGATAAATCCCGAGGTGCCGGGCAGGCCGAGATTGGCGAGCGTGAAGATCATGAAAACCGCAGCATAAATCGGCATGCGAGAGACAAGACCGCCATAGGCCGCGATTTCGTGGGTATGCAGGCGATCGTAGAGAACCCCCACGCAAAGAAACAGGGCGGCCGAGACGAGGCCATGCGAGACCATCTGAAACACGGCGCCTTGAATGCCTTGCGGGGTCACGCTGAAGATGCCCATCGTCACCAAACCCATATGCGCCACCGAGGTATAGGCGATGAGCTTCTTCATGTCCTCCTGCACCAAGGCAACGAGCGAGGTATAGATGATCGCTATGACCGACAATGCAAAGACAAGCGGCGCGAAGTAGGCGGAGGCTTCCGGGAACATCGGCAAGGAGAAGCGGATAAATCCATAGCCACCGAACTTGAGGAGGACGCCGGCAAGTAGCACGGAACCCGCTGTCGGGGCTTCAACATGCGCGTCGGGAAGCCAGGTGTGGACCGGCCACATCGGCGTCTTGACGGCGAGCGAGGCAAAGAACGCAAGCCACAGCCATTTCTGCATTGACGCAGGGAAGTGAGTGTGAAGCAGGACGGCGATGTCGGTTGTTCCCGCCACGCCATACATTGCCATGATCGCAAGCAGCATCAGCAGCGATCCGGCAAGCGTATAAAGAAAGAATTTGAAGCTCGCGTAGACCCGTCTCGTATGCCCCCAGATTCCGATGATGAGAAACATCGGGATGAGGCCGCCCTCGAAGAAAAGATAAAAGAGCACAAGATCGAGGGCGCAGAAAACGCCAACCATCAGGGTTTCGAGAATGAGGAAGATGATCATATATTCCTTGACGCGAGTTTGAATCGATTGCCACGACGCGAGAATGCAGATCGGCATCAAGAAAGTGGTCAGCAAGACGAACGGAAGCGATATTCCGTCAACGCCCATCTTGTAGACAAGGCCGTGTCCGAACCAGCCTTTCTCCTCGACGAATTGAAACGCGGAGGAGGCGGGATCGAACCTCGCATAGGCATAAAGCGACAGTAGAAATACGATGAGAGTTGTCCCGAGCGCGGCGCGGCGGGCATTTTCCAATGTGGCTTCGTCGTTGCCGCGCAGGGCGAGGATAAAGCCCGCGCCGGCAAGCGGCAAAAAGACGATGCAGGATAAAATGCCGAAGCCAAACATCAGCGAACCCCCCAGGCGACATACCAGGTGATGACGGCGGCGAGGCCGACGAGCATGGCATAAGCGTAATGGTAGATGTAGCCGCTTTGCAGCTTGACGACGCGCCCGGTCACATCGACGACGCGAGCGGCGACGCCGTCGGGTCCGAGCCGGTCAATGATTGCGCCGTCGCCGCCCTCCCAAAATAGCCGGCCGAGCCAAAAGGCCGGGCGCACGAAAATAAAGTCGTAGAGTTCGTCGAAATACCATTTGTTGAGAACCAGCTCATAGAGCGGCCGGGTGCGTTGCGCGAGCCACCCGGGGACAGCCGGCGCCACAACGTAAAACAACACCGCGACCAAGAATCCCAAGACCATCAACAACGTGGGGAGCTGCTTGGCGAGCTGGGGAACCTGTTCGCGGGCTTCGAGAATGTGGTTATCGGGTCCAAGATACAGCGCGCTCTTCCAGAACGCGGCTTCGCCTCCACCGATGAAGTCATGTGAAAAGACGAGGCCCGCGAACAAGGCGCCCACCGCCAAAGCCGCCAAGGGTATAAGCATGGTAAGCGGGGATTCACGCGGATCGAGCGCATGTCCCTCGTGTCCGTGTGCCTCGTGGTCAGGCGCGATGTGATCGTGCCCGGACCGATGTCCGGCGGCGGCCCAGCGTGGCGCGCCGAGAAACGTCAAAAAGACGAGCCGCCACGAATAGAAGGAGGTGAGCCCCGCAGCGGCCGCCGTGAGCACATAACCATAGAAAGCGCCCGCGCGGTCCGACGCATAGTCGGCCTCGATGATCGCGTCCTTGGAATAATAGCCCGCCGTGTAGGGAAAGCCGGTGATCGACAAGGTGGCGATCGTCATCATGACAAACGTGAAGGGAATCTTTCGCCAAAGTCCGCCCATGTTGCGCATGTCCTGCTCGTGATGCATCGCCGTGATCACCGACCCAGCACACAGGAATAATAGCGCCTTGAAAAAGCCGTGCGTGAACAGATGGAAGATGCCGAGCGAATAGCCGCCAACGCCAAGTCCGGCGAACATATAGCCGAGCTGCGAGCAGGTCGAATAGGCGATGACCTTTTTGATGTCAGGTTGGACGGAGGCAATCGTCGCGGCGAAGAACGCGGTCGTCGCTCCGATGATGGTGACGAAGGAGAGCGCCGCTGGCGCTTGTTCGAAGAGCGGCGAGAGCCGCCCGACCATGAAGACGCCCGCGGTCACCATGGTCGCCGCGTGGATAAGCGCCGAGACGGGGGTGGGGCCCTCCATCGCGTCGGGCAGCCAGGTGTGCAGCAGGAATTGCGCCGATTTGCCCATTGCACCCATGAAAAGGAGCAGGCAAGTGATTGTCATCGCGTCTATGTCGAGACCGAAGACATGGACTGTCTTATTGGCGAGGCCTGGCGCCGCCGCGAAGATCTGATCGAAGCCAACCGAATTGGTCAGGCTGAAAACGAGAAAAATGCCGAGTGCGAAGCCGAAATCGCCGACCCGGTTGACCACGAATGCCTTAATCGCCGCAGCATTGGCTTGAGGCTTCTCATACCAGAAGCCGATCAAAAGATAGGACAGGAGGCCGACCCCCTCCCAGCCGAAAAACATCTGAACGAGATTATCTGCCGTCACCAGCATCAGCATGGCGAAGGTGAACAGCGAGAGATAGGCGAAGAAGCGTGGCCGCGCGGGATCGTCGCTCATATAGCCGATCGAATAGAGATGCACGAGCGACGACACCGTGCCGACGACAACAAGCATCACCGCCGTCAGTGTATCGATCCTGAGCGACCAATCGACTTTCAACGCGCCCGAGGTGAACCAATTGCCGATGACCGAAACGCTTGGCCCCGCCGTTCCAAGCGCGATCTGGAAGAAAACGATCCAGGACAAAAGCGCCGAGACGCTGAGGAGGCTTGTGGTGACGATTTCGGAAGGGCGGGGACCGATCCACCTGCCGAAAGGCCCGGCGAGCAGAAATCCCAAGAGTGGCAGGAAGACGATCGCTGCATACATCGCAAGTCTCAGCCCTTCATCATGTTGATGTCGTCGACCGCGATCGATCCGCGGTTGCGGTAATAGGCGACGAGGATAGCAAGTCCGATCGCCGCTTCTGCGGCCGCGACGGTCAAAATGAACAGTGCAAAAACCTGGCCGGTGAGGTCGCCGAGAAAAGCCGAAAAGGCAACAAGATTGAGGTTGACCGAAAGCAAGATCAGCTCGACCGACATCAAGACCACGATGATGTTCTTGCGGTTCAAGATTACCCCGGCAACGCCGAGCGTGAACAGAATGGCGGCGACAATCAAGAACTGGGCGAGCGAGATCGTCACGATGGCTTCCCTCCGGCGCCGCGGGCGTGCGAGCTTGCCATTCCCGGTTTCAAATTCCTTGCCTCGAGGCAACCTTGCGGACCTCGACCGCCTCGGCCGGTGTCCGCGCGTTCTGGATCGCCACGTTCTGGCGCTTCACGCCGGCCTTGTGGCGCAAGGTCAACACGATGGCGCCGATCATGGCGGTCAACAGGATGAGTCCCGCCGCCTGGAACAGATAGGCATATTGGGTGTAGAGCACCCGCCCGAGCGCCATCGTATTCGTCATGCCAGGTGGCATCGGCGTCGCGACATTGGCGATTGATACGGGCCCGATCGTCCAGGCCCCAACGACGAAAGCAACCTCGATCAGAACCACGAGGCCAATGATTCCGCCGACCGGCAAATATTGCAAAAATCCTTGTTTCAATTCGGTAAAATCGACGTCGAGCATCATGACGACGAAAAGGAACAGGACGGCGACCGCGCCGACATAGACGACGACCAAAATCATCGCCAGGAATTCCGCCCCGAGCAAGATAAACAGCCCCGCCGCGTTAAAAAAGGCGAGGATCAGAAACAGCACTGAGTGAACCGGATTGCGCGCCGAAATCACCATGACGGCGGCACCGATCATCATCGCCGAGAACAGATAAAAAAAACACGCCGCGACATTCATCGACTAACCCCGATTGTCCCGCTGCCAGGCGATTGCGACGGAATTGCCCCTCTTTGTCGGCTTGAGCGAACGCCTACCGGTAGGGCGCGTCGAGCGCGAGATTGCGCGCGATCTCTCGCTCCCACCGGTCGCCGTTCGCCAAAAGCCGGTCCTTGTCGTAGTAAAGTTCTTCGCGGGTCTCGACAGCGAACTCCGCGTTTGGCCCCTCGACGATGGCGTCGACCGGGCAGGCCTCCTGACAGAAGCCGCAGTAGATGCACTTGACCATGTCGATATCGTAGCGCGTGGTGCGACGGGTGCCGTCGTTGCGGCGCGGCCCGGCTTCAATCGTGATCGCCTGGGCCGGGCAGATCGCCTCGCAGAGCTTGCAGGCGATGCAGCGCTCCTCGCCGTTCGGATAGCGCCGCAAGGCATGTTCGCCGCGATAGCGCGGCGATTGCGGATTCTTCTCGTGCGGATAATTGAGCGTTGCCTTCGGCTTGAAGAAATAGCGCATCGCGAGCACGAAAGCGCCGACGAATTCGGTCAGGAAAACCGCTTTGGCGGCTTGGTCGAGTTTCATTTTCGTTCGTCCATGCGAGCCAACCTCATTGCCCCATGCCGGCGCCCCAGCCGGTGAATTCGAGAACACCTGCGACGAGGACGACCATGCCGAGCGAGACCGGCAGAAATACTTTCCAGCCAAGCCGCATCAGCTGATCGTAGCGATACCTTGGCACGATGGCTTTCACCATGGCTATCATGAAAAACACCACGCAAACCTTCAAAATGAACCAGATCGGGCCGGGAACCTCGGTGAACGGAAAAAACGGGACCGGCGAAAGCCAGCCACCGAGAAACAGAATCGTCGTCAGCGCGCACATCGTGACGATCGCCACATATTCGGCGAGCATGAAAAGCATGTAGGGCGTCGAGGAATATTCGACCATGAAACCGGCGACAAGCTCGGACTCCGCTTCGACGAGATCGAAAGGCGAGCGGTTCGTCTCGGCGAGCGCCGAAATGAAAAAGATGACGAACATCGGAAACAACGGCAGCCAATACCAGCCAAATAGCCCAAAGCGCGTGTCCTGCGCGGCGACGATATCGCCGAGATTGAGCGTCCCGGCGCAGAGCAGCACGGTGATCATGACAAAGCCGATCGAGACCTCGTAGGAGATCATCTGTGCCGCCGAACGCAGCGCGGCCAGAAAGGGGTACTTCGAGTTCGACGCCCAGCCGCCCATGATGATTCCATAGACGCTGAGCGAGGAGATCGCGAAAATATAAAGAATGCCGACATTGAGATCGGCGATCGCCCAGCCCTCGCTCACCGGAATGACCGCCCATGCCGAAAGCGCGAGCATTCCCATGACGAAGGGCGCCAAAAGAAACACGCCTTTGTTGGCACCGTCGGGAATGACCGGTTCCTTGAAGACGAATTTCAGCATGTCGGCGAAACTCTGCAAAAGCCCCCAAGGACCAACCACGTTGGGGCCGCGCCGCAGCATCACCGCCGCCCATATCTTGCGATCTGCGTAGAGGACATAGGCAATAAAGATCAAGAGACCGACGAGCAGGGCGACACTTTTTATGAGCGTGAGAGCCAAAGCCCCAGTCCAGGCGAACGAAGTCATGGGTTCTGCTCCGCCGCCTCGCGCGCGAAACCTTGGGCAAGCGCGGAGCATTCCGCCATCACCGCGGAGGCGCGCGCGATCGGATTGGTCAAATAGAAATCGGCGACCGAGGACACAAAGGGCGCGCGCGTATGCGCGGTATCGCTCGCGGCAAGTTGCGCGGTGTCGAAGGGTTCGCTCGCGGCGATCTCGCCGAGCCTCGCCAAATGCGGATGGCGCGCATAAAGGCTCGCCCGCAAGGCCCGCAGCGAATCGAACCGCAATCTGTGCCCGAGCACATCGGAAAGTGCGCGGAGAATCGCCCAGTCCTCGCGCGCGTCGCCGGGCGGGAAATTGGCGCGATTGGCGTGTTGCACGCGGCCCTCCGTGTTGACATAGGTGCCGGATTTTTCGGTGTATGCCGCGCCCGGCAGGATGACATCGGCGCGCGCCGCACCCCGATCGCCGTGCGTGCCTTGATAGACCACGAAGGCGCCCGGTTCCACCGCGATCTCGTCAGCGCCCAGAAGAAACAGAACATCGAGCGCGCCGCTTTTCGCCATTGACCCCGCGTCAAGCCCGCCTTGTCCCGGCACGAAGCCGAGATCGAGGCCGCCCACGCGGGCCGCGGCGCTGTGCAGGATCGCGAAACCGTTCCACCCCTCCTTGACGACCGCGAGCGCGTGCGCGGCCTTCGCCACGAGCGCAAGCAGGGCGCGCCCATCCTCGCGCGCGAGGGCACCCTGGCCGATCAGGAAGATCGGCTTTTCCATCTCGGCAGGCGGGTGGTCGCCCATGCTGGCGAGCGCCTCCCGCTCCGCCTCACGATAACTGCATTCATGGTGATGGACAATGCTGGCGAGCGTCTCCGGTCCCGCCCCAAGGTAATTGTATTCGTATGTGAGATCGGCCTTTTCGCCGATGACGCTGACCGGAAAGCCGCCCTTCAGCCAGCGCTTGCGGATGCGCGCATTCAAGACCGGCGCTTCCTTGCGGGGATTTGAGCCGATGATGATCAAGCCATCAGCCTGGTCGATGCCGGCGACCGCAGGGTTGAAAATATAGCTCGCCCGGCCAAGCTCTGGATCAAGTTTCGCGCCATCCTGCCGGCAATCGAGCGAGACGGCGCCGAGGCTTTGCATCAGGAGCTGAAGCGCAAACATCTCCTCGACGGCGCAAAGATCGCCGGCGATCGCGCCGATCCGCCAGGGCGGCGACTGTTTGACCTTGGCCGCGATCGCTTGAAAGGCCGCTTGCCAAGACGCTTCGCGCAATTTGCCGTTCTCCCGCACAAACGGGCGATCAAGCCGTTCGGTCTTCAGACCATCGACGATCTCACGTGTCTTGTCGGAAATCCATTCCTCGTTCACGGCGTCGTTGATTCGCGGCAGGATGCGCATCACCTCGCGCCCGCGCGTGTCGATGCGGATCGCCGAGCCAAGCGCGTCCATGACATCGATCGACTCGGTCTTGACGAGTTCCCAGGACCGCGCCTTGAAGGAATAAGGCTTTGGCAACAGCGCGCCGACCGGGCAAAGATCGGCGATATTGCCTTGCAGCTCCGACCGCATCGCGGTCTCAAGATAGGTCGTGATCTCCATGTCCTCGCCGCGCCCGATCGCGCCCATGTCGCCGGTGCCCGCGACTTCCGCCGTGAACCTGACGCAACGGGTGCATTGGATGCAGCGGTTCATCGAGGTGCGCACCAGCGGCCCGATGTATTTGTCCTCTACCGCACGCTTATTTTCGATGTAGCGCGAAGAATGGAAGCCAAAGGCCATGGCTTGGTCCTGCAGATCGCACTCGCCACCCTGGTCGCAAATCGGGCAATCGAGCGGGTGATTGATGAGCAGGAATTCCATGACTCCTTCGCGGGCCTTTTTTACCATCGCAGATTTGGTGAGCACGACCGGCAGCTCGCCGTTTGGGCCGAAGCGCAGGTCCTTGACCGCCACGGCGCAGGACGCTTGAGGCTTGGGCGGTCCGCCCTTCACCTCGACGAGGCACATCCGGCAATTGCCGGCGATCGACAGCCGCTCGTGAAAGCAAAACCGCGGGATCTCCGCGCCAGCCGTCTCGCAGGCCTGCAAAAGAGTATATTCGGGCGGAACGTCGATTTCGATGCCGTCCACAATGAGCTTGCTCATGTCATAACCTCACTGTGGCAGTTCGACGAGATGGAGATGCCGCTCGCGGCGATCCGGCCGCGCTTCGACTCGATCGATGCGGCGATTGACCCCCGCAAGCGACAGTTCAACCTGAGCAATTCTTTCTTCCACCGCGGTCATCCGAATCTTGAAGCCGCCGATATCCTCTATGACGCGATCGCGCTTCGTGTCGAGACGCCGCAAATAGCCGACGATGAGGCTATCAGGCGCGCCCATCCTATTCTGCCGCGACGCCAAAGTCTGTTACCGGCTCCGGATGCGGATTGGCGGCATATTGGTCGATACGCCGCTCGATCTCTGGACGGAAATGCCGGATGAGACCCTGCACCGGCCAGGCCGCCGCCTCGCCAAACGCGCAGATCGTGTGGCCCTCGATTTGCGTCGTGACTTCAAGCAGCATGTCGATCTCGCGCCGTTGCGCGCGGCCTTCCGCCATGCGGGACAGGACGCGCCAGAGCCAGCCCGTGCCTTCCCGGCACGGCGTGCACTGGCCGCAGCTCTCGTGCTTATAGAAATAGCTAATCCGCGCGATCGCCCGCACGATGTCGGTGGACTTGTCCATCACGATGACGGCGGCCGTGCCGAGCCCGGATTTCAAATCGCGCAAGGTATCGAAATCCATCGCCGCGTCGATGATTTCATGAGCGGGAACGCAAGGCACCGACGAGCCGCCCGGGATCACCGCGAGCAGATTGCCGAAGCCGCCGCGAACGCCGCCGCAATGGCGGTCGATCAATTCGCGGAACGGAATCGACATGGCCTCTTCGACGTTGCACGGCTTATTCACGTGGCCGGAGATGCAGAAAAGCTTGGTGCCCGAATTGTTTTTCGCGCCGAAGCTTGCGAACCAATCCGCGCCGCGCCGGAGAATCGCCGGGGCGGCGGCAATCGATTCCACGTTGTTGACGGTCGTCGGACAGCCATAAAGGCCCATGTTGGCGGGGAAAGGCGGCTTCAGCCTGGGCAGGCCTTTCTTGCCTTCAAGCGACTCCAAAAGCGCGGTTTCCTCGCCGGCGATATAGGCGCCCGCCCCGTGATGGACATAAATGTCGAAAGGCCAGCCGTGGATATTGCTCTTGCCGATAAGCTTCGCCGCATAGGCCTCGGCGATCGCGGCCTCCAAGCGCCGGCCCTCCAAAAAATATTCGCCGCGAATATAAACATAGCAGACATGCGCCTGCATCGCAAAGCAAGCAAGAAAACAACCCTCGATCAGAAGCTGCGGATCGTTGCGCATGATTTCCCGATCCTTGCAGGTGCCAGGCTCCGATTCGTCGGCGTTGACGATGAGATAGGAGGGCCGCGCCGGATCCGGCTTCGGCATGAAGGACCATTTGAGGCCGGTCGGAAAACCGGCGCCGCCGCGCCCTCGCAGGCCCGACGCCTTCATCTCGCCGATGATCCATTCATGGCCCTTATCGGTCAATTTCTTGGTGTTGTTCCATGCCCCGCGCGCGATGGCGCCCTTGAGGCGCCAGTCGCCGAAGCCGTAGAGATTGGTGAAGATGCGATCCTTGTCTTCAAGCATCTCTCTTAACCTTACGACTGGTTCAGATCGGGCGTGCTCAAGGGACCGCTGCGGCCATCGCCGCCATAGAGCGAGGTCAATGAAGTGAGCCCGCCCGCGGGTTCCGAGCTGACGCGCCCGGTTTGCGAACCGACCTTTACGGAGCGGCCCGCGGCGAGATCGTCGAGCAATTTCTCGAAATTCCGCGGTGTCAGATCCTCGTAGTAATCTTCGTTGATCTGGACCATCGGGGCATTGCAGCAGGCTCCCAGGCATTCGACTTCGATCCACGAGAACATCCCGTCAACTGTTACTTTTCCTTGCTCGCCAACTCGCCTATGCAGAATTTCCTTGATCGCGTCGGAGCCCGCGAGCAGGCAAGGCGTCGTGCCGCACATCTGGACATAGAACCTTCCGACCGGCGCGAGATTGAACATCGTATAGAAAGTGGCGATTTCGAGCACCCGGATAAAAGGCATTGTAAGCTTTTGCGCGACGTTCTCGATCGCCGGTTTCGGCAGCCAATTATCGTTTTGTTTTTGGGCCTGCCACAACAGCGGGATCACCGCGGAAGCCGCGCGGCCTTCCGGGTATTTCCGCAAGATTTCCTCGCACCTTGCCTCGTTTTCGCGGGTGAAGGCGAAGGTTTCCGGCTGGTTTTCGGCGAGACGGCGAACGGACATCAATTCAGCTCCTTGGTGTCATGGCTAGAAGGTGGCCCTCGTATGGCAGGAGTGTTTTAAGTTTCCGGGCGGCGGGACGCATCACCGGTCTATCTCGCCAAAGACGATGTCGAGCGCACCCACAACCGAGCTCACGTCGGCAAGCATCGATTTGCGGCAGAGAAAATCCATCGCGGCAAGGTGCGCGAAGCTCGGCGCCCTGATCTTGCAGCGATATGGCTTATTGGTGCCATCGGAGACGAGATAAACGCCGAATTCTCCCTTTGGCGCCTCGACCGCACAATAGACTTCGCCCGCCGGCACATGGAAGCCCTCGGTATAAAGCTTGAAAAAATGGATTAAAGCCTCCATCGAACGCTTCATTTCGGGGCGGCTTGGGGGCACGACCTTGCCATCCTTCGCCGCGACATGCCCCCGGCCATCCGGCGCAAAAAGCTTCTCGACGCATTGCTTCATGATTTTGACCGACTGGCGCATTTCTTCCATGCGAATGACTTGCCGGTCGTAATTGTCGCCGTGGCGGCCGACCGGAATATCGAACTCCATCTCCTCGTAGCATTCATAGGGCTGCGCCTTGCGCAGATCCCAGGGCGCGCCCGAGGCGCGCACCATGACGCCGGAAAATCCCCGGCGCCAACACTCCTCCAAGCTGATGACGCCGATATCGACGTTACGCTGCTTGAAGATACGGTTGTCGATGAAGAGAGTCTGCATATCGTCGCAGACTCCTAAGAAAGGGTCGCACCACGCAAAAATGTCGTCGACGAGCTGGTCCGGGATATCAGTATGCACGCCGCCGGGCCGGAAGTAATTCGCATGCAGACGGGCGCCCGACGCGCGTTCATAAAAGACCATGAGCTTTTCGCGTTCCTCGAAGCCCCATAGCGGCGGCGTCAAGGCGCCGACATCCAATGCCTGGGTGGTGAGATTAAGAAGATGCGACAGGATCCGGCCGATTTCGCAAAACAAGACGCGCAGTAGCTGGCCGCGCCGCGGCACTTCGAGGCCGAGCAATTTCTCGATGGCGAGGCAGAAGGCATGTTCCTGATTCATCGGCGCGACATAATCGAGCCGGTCGAAATAAGGTATATTCTGCAAATAGGTGCGCGCCTCCATCAGTTTTTCGGTGCCGCGATGAAGGAGCCCGATATGCGGATCGACGCGCTCGACGACTTCGCCATCGAGTTCGAGAATAAGCCGCAAGACGCCATGCGCCGCGGGATGCTGCGGACCAAAATTGATCGTGAAAGTGCGGGCCGGATTTTCGATCATGGCCGTGGTGTTTCGCTCATGTCGTAGGGCCATTCATTGCGGGTTGCGCTCTGCCTTCTCGTCGCCTGGCAAGACATAGTTGATCGCGCCTTCCCACGGCGACAAAAAATCGAACGAGCGAAATTCCTGGGTGAGCTGGACAGGCTCGTAGACGACGCGCTTCTGCTGGTCGTCGTAGCGAACCTCGACATAGCCGGTCATCGGGAAATCCTTGCGCATCGGGTGGCCGTCGAAGCCGTAATCGGTCAATAGGCGCCGCAAATCCGGGTGGCCTGAAAAAAGCACGCCGAAAAGATCGTAGGCCTCGCGCTCGAACCAATTGGCGCCGGGATAAAGCTCGGTGAGCGAGGCGACCGGCGTCGTCTCGTCAGTCTCAACCTTGATGCGGATGCGGCGGTTGTGCTTGGGAGAGAGAAGATGGGTGACGACATCGAAGCGCTTTTCGCGAACCGGATAATCGACCGCGGTGAGATCGATGAAGGACACGAAGAGACAAGCCGGATCGTCGCGGAGATAGGTCACGGTGTCGATCACGCGGCCGGGCTCGACCGTCAAGGTCAATTCACCATACGCGGTCGAAATCCCGCTGATGGCGCCGGGCAGCGCCGCCGCTATGGCCTCGCCAAGTTGTTGCAGGCTGCCGTCCATCTCGACTCTATCCTAATGCGCGTTTGAGAACCAATTCGCGTTTAAGAGGCCGCGCGAGCTTATTGTTCCAAGCCGCCTCGTGCCGAATGCCGGAATCCGATTTGTCCGGAAAACGTCTTACCGCTCGATCGTGCCAGTGCGGCGGATCTTCTTTTGGAGGAGCAATATGCCATAAAGGAGCGCTTCCGCCGAGGGCGGGCAGCCGGGAACGTAGATATCGACGGGCACGATCCGGTCGCAGCCGCGCACGACGGAATAGGAATAGTGGTAATAGCCGCCGCCATTGGCGCAGGATCCCATCGAGATCACATAACGCGGCTCCGGCATCTGATCGTAGACCTTGCGCAGGGCAGGGGCCATTTTGTTGGTGAGCGTGCCGGCGACGATCATCACGTCGGATTGGCGCGGCGAGCCGCGCGGCGCAACCCCGAACCGCTCGACATCGTAGCGCGGCATCGCGACCTGCATCATTTCGATGGCGCAGCAGGCAAGCCCGAAGGTCATCCACATGAGCGACCCGGTGCGCGCCCAGTTGATGAGATCGTCCGCCGTGGTGACGAAAAATCCCTTGTCGGCGAGGCGATCGTTAAGCGAAAGAAAATAAGGGTCAGCCGCCCGCGCAATGTCCGGTTCCGGCAAGTTCAATCCCATTCAAGCGCTCCCTTCCTCCATTCGTAGACGAAGCCGATGGTCAGAACGGCAAGGAAGATCATCATCGACCAGAAGCCGAAAGGCCCGGCTTCGCGGAAAGCCACCGCCCACGGAAACAGAAACGCGACCTCGAGATCGAAAATGATGAAAAGCAGCGACACGAGATAAAAGCGCACGTCGAATTGCATGCGTGCGTCGTCGAAGGCGTTGAAACCGCATTCATAGGCGGAAAGCTTTTCCGGATCCGGCGCCTTGAAGGCGGCTAGGAAAGGGGCAAGCAACAAGGCGCCCGAAATTGCGGCGGCAACCGCCATGAAGACCGCGAGCGGCAAATATTGATCGAGAAGGCTCGGCATGAATGGGCTCGGTCTTGATTGCGTCGGATCGGAGCAGCCAGGAGATAAGGGCCACGGACCGCCGCTTCAAGCGATCCGTACCGCAGTGCAACCAACTGCGCAAGATCGGCGTTTGAAACTGGCGGAAGCGGGACTTTTCGCGTCCGCGCCTTGTCGCTGGTACAATACACTTAACTACACTGGCCGCATAGCTAGCCGCGAAGGGAAGTCGCAACAATTATCCTTCGTGATCGTTGACCCGCGGGCCGGATGCGGGCAGCGACGAAACGAGATCACCGCCGTGCCATTCGATCCGCCCGGCAAGCTTCAATCCGAGCAGGACCGTCCGCACCTCCCGCGCCGGCGCCTCCGAGGCGCGGGCAAGTTCGTCAACCGAAACCGGCACCGGCCCCAAAAGCGCGATAAGGCGCCGCTCAATGTCTTCCCGGCCTTCCCGCGGCCGCCCGAGCGGCTTTACCTTGGGCGCCGCCGCGGCCCCATCGCGCGCGTCCGGCGATGCGCCGTCCTCCGGATCGGCGGGCGCCGGCCCAAAAGGTGCAGCGCCCACTTCCGGAAGATCGAACTCGTCCCACAGCGGCGCGTACCCCCGGCCTGCGAATCCGGGCTCGAAAAAGCCGGTAACCGGTTGTGGACGCGACCGGTCTTGCTCCGCCAGCGCGTCAATGACATCCTCCGCCCTGGTGCAGAGCGTGGCGCCGTCGCGCAATAGATCGTTGGCGCCTTCCGCGCGGGGATCGAGCGGCGAACCCGGCACGGCAAAGATTTCCCGCCCTTCTTCGGCGGCGAATTTCGCGGTGATGAGAGAGCCGGACCGGCGCGCCGCCTCGACGACGACGACCGCCCGGCAAAGGCCCGCGACAATCCGGTTGCGGCGCGGAAAATCGCGCCCCCGCGCCTCCCAGCCGAAAGGCATTTCGCTGATCGCAGCACCCTGTTCGAGGAGCCGCTCAAGCAGGGCTTCATTTTCGGCCGGATAGATATTCCCCAAACCGCCGGCGAGGACCGCAATTGTCCCGGTCTCGATCGCCGCCTGATGCGCCCGCGCGTCGATGCCGCGCGCGAGGCCGGAAACGATGACATAGCCGGCGCGGGCAATGCCGCGCGCGAGCTGCGACGTGAAGGCGAGCCCGGCCGCCGAGGCGTTGCGGGCGCCGACGATTGCGATTTTCGAACGCCGCAGGCTTGCAAGATTGCCGCGCACGGCGATTAAGGGCGGGGCCGAGGCGGTGGCCCGCAGAAGTGCTGGATAATCCGGCTCGCCAATGCCAATAAAACGCGCGCCCAACCGCTGCGCCGCCTCGATCTCCCGCCCTGTCTCCTCGATGGTCGCGATCCGGATCGGCCGGACCGGCTTGCCGCTCGCGATCAGGGCCGGAAGAGCCGCAAGCGCCGCGCCCGCGCTCCCGTGGCGGCTCAGCAGAACGTTAAATGTCCGGGGCCCGATATTTTCGCAGCGCAGGAGCCGAAGCCAGTCGAAACGCTCGCGGTCATCGAGGGGGCCGAGCATCTCCGGGGCAATCGGGCTGTCCTCCATCAACTTGTCCCGATCCGCGATTCCGTGCCAGCCAGGAGCCGCGAAATATTGGCGCGATGTTTGACCCACAAAACGATCGCCATGATCCCGAACATGAGCGCGGCGTCGCTCCGGCCCAAGATCAATAGAACGATCGGGGTCAGCGCGCTGGCCGCGAGCGCGGCGGCCGAGGAGGTGCGGGTGAGGAACGCGACCGCGAGCCAGATAATGCCAAAGGCGAGGCCCGCCTGCCAGGCGGCGGCGAGAAGGCAGCCAAGAAAAGTCGCAACCCCTTTGCCGCCCTTGAATTTCAGCCAAGCCGGAAACAAATGGCCAAGAAAGGCGCCGAATGCGGCGAGGAGCATGGGGGTGCCCGGCGCAAAATGAGCAACGATCAAAACCGCGACGGTTCCCTTCAAGAGATCGAGGAGAAGGGTCAGCGCGGCCAAATCCTTGCGGCCGGTGCGCAAGACATTGGTCGCGCCGATATTGCCGGATCCAATCGCGCGAAGGTCTGCGGTACCCGCCACGCGTGTCAAAATCAGTCCGAACGGAATCGCGCCGCAAAGATAGCCGAAGACAAAGGCGAAAACGCTTTGAAGCACGACGGGAAACCGTTTTGTCCCAAGTATTAAGTCCGCAACCTAGCTTTCCGGCGGCGGCGCGGCAACCCGCCGGTCCGGCAGAAATTAGCCGCAAACCGGTTTCCCGTCTCTCATTGCTTTTTTCCAGGCTCGCGTGATCCCCCGACGTATGCCCCACTTTGAATTTCAGGAATGGGTAGGAAGCGGACCTCGCAACGGGACGACCGTCGTCCGCTCCGAGTCGAGCCATTACGATCCCGAATTCCCCAATCCACGCGGGAAGCTTGGTGCATGAAGTGTGTTCAGGTGAACAACCAAGGCGGTCAGGTTCAAGATGAGTTTCCTGGAACGTGAACGGCGGCGTCTGATAGAGGAGCGCGACCGTCTCTTCAAAGACCCCGGTCTGGGGCTGTTTTCCGGCATACCACGGGAATTCGTCTTGAGGGAAGGTGCTACGAATTTATGGGAGGGGATTCGCGCCGACGTAATCGAGTATTTTGCGCGCAACAACATTTCCTGGTGGAATGGCGACGGCAACGGGCCCACTGGGCACATGCTCTCTTCGCAAGTTGCATGCGTGAACCATTTGTATCTCCTGCGCCAGCGGCCAGACTTGGCGAAAGCTGTTCTGCGCGCCATCGATCCAGAGGTCGTCGAAGCCGAAGTCGTGGACGATGGGTACGTTGAGTTCGAGTTCATCGGATCACGTCAATATTTGGCGGAGAGGGCGTTCTCGCGAGGTGCGAACTGCACGTCGCTCGACGCATTCATGATTGGTCGCACGGCGCACGGCGGCCGGCGTGCTTTCCTGGTAGAGTGGAAGTACACGGAGGCTTACTCGCGCGAGGACAAGTACATTCCCGAACGGGCGCTAGTCTATGATCATCTGATCACGGCGGAAGATTCACCGTTTAAGCGGATCGAACCACGGGCGCTTTACTTCGAGCCGTTTTATCAAATGATGCGGCAGACCTTGCTTGGATGGCAGATCAGCAAACACACAGACCATGGCTGCACGTCTTATCGCCACGTCCATGTCGTGCCCGAGCAGAACGCCGAGTTCCATCGGAATGTCACCGCGCCGCTGCTGAAAGGTGCGAGCGTTTCCGAGGCATGGTTGGCGGTACTCAGGCGTCCTGAGCTCTACATCGGCACGACGCCGGCCAACTTCATGCGACCGGTGGTCGAGGAGCGAGATACAAAGGCTCTGATGGGCTATCTGAAGTGGCGCTACTGGTCAGGCATTTGAGCAACGAGTTGCCGAGTGCCTCGCAAATCGAACTCTGACCGTCCGCAAAGGGTCGGGAGCCGAAATACAAAATGAGACACTACCCCCCCCGAACGCGGCTTGACCAAGCACCGCGCCCGGCGTACCGAACGGCTTGGGACACCTTTCCCCAACAAATGGCACCCGTCTGGGAGGATGGTCATTTATGGTAGCGACGTTTCCAGCCGCGCGCCCCGCGCGGCCGAATTTTTCTTGCGGTCCGTGCGCAAAACACCCTGGCTGGCAACTCCAAAATCTTCAGGATGCCCCGTTTGGGCGCTCGCACCGGGCCAAGGCCAGCAAGGCCAAACTAAAACGCGCGATCGATTTAACGCGCGAGGTTTTGCGGGTTCCGCTTGATTACCGGATCGGCATTATCCCGGGCTCGGATACCGGCGCGGTCGAGGCGGCCTTATGGTCCTTACTGGGCCGGCGCGGCGTCGATGTGTTTGCCTGGGAATCTTTTAGCGAAGGCTGGGTCGAGGATATTGTCCAGCATTTGAAACTTAAGAATGCCAGGGCCTTTGTCGCGGATTATGGAAAGATCCCAGATCTTTCACGCGCGGATTTCGACAATGACATCGTCTTCGCCTGGAATGGAACGACGTCCGGCGTGCGCGTCCCCAATGCCGATTGGATCGCGGCCGATCGCAAGGGCCTCACGATTTGCGACGCGACTTCCGCCGCTTTCGCCCAAAAGCTCGACTGGGGCAAGCTCGATGTCACGACTTTCTCATGGCAGAAGGCGCTTGGCGGCGAGGCCGCGCATGGCATGTTGGTTCTTTCTCCCCACGCCGTGGAAAGGCTTGAGACCTATACGCCGCCCTGGCCGCTGCCAAACCTTTTCCGTTTGACCCATGGCGGCAAATTGATCGAAGCTATTTTCGAGGGCGAAACCATCAATACCCCTTCTCTCATGTGCGTCGAGGATTATATCGACGCCCTGAATTGGGGAAAATCGCTTGGCGGCCTCGATGCTCTCATTGCCCGCGCGGACGCCAATTCGAAAGCGCTCGGCGACTGGGTGGCGCGGACGCCATGGGTGGATTTCCTCGCCGCCGATCCGAGGATCAGATCGAATACCAGCGTCTGTCTCAAGGTTGTCGACCGGGCCGTCGCCAAGCTTCCGCATGCTGGCCAGGCCGCGTTCGCAAAAGCGCTCGAAAATTTGCTCGAAAAGGAAGAGGTGGCCTTTGACATCGGCGCCTATCGCGGTGCGCCGCCCGGGCTTCGGATCTGGTGCGGCGCGACCATCGAGACGAGCGATATCGAGGCGCTGACGCCTTGGCTCGATTTCGCCTTCGCCAAAACCAAGGGCGATCTCGCCAAGGCCGCTTGACTCCCGCGAGGATCAACAGCGGCGCCGCTAGGTGGTCGCCCGGGCGCGAACAAGCCTCCCCTGCCGAAGGTGGTTTCGCCGGACGATGGCGGCATGTTCGCACCAATATATCGCAAATATATAACGATAAGGAGAAGCCCGTTGGCGCCTCGCGTGTTGATCTCCGATGCTTTGTCGCCCGCCGCCGTCGCCATTTTCAAGGAGCGCGGCATCGAGGTCGATTTTCAGCCGGGCCTTGGTAAGGACAAGGACATGCTCGCCAGTGTCATCAGCGGCTTCGACGGCCTTGCCATTCGTTCGGCGACGAAAGTCACCGCCAAACTTCTCGAGCGCGCGGCGCGGCTGAAAGTGATCGGCCGCGCGGGAATCGGCGTCGACAATGTCGACATTCCCGCCGCCACGGCGAAAGGCATTATCGTGATGAATACGCCGTTTGGCAATTCGATCACCACCGCCGAACATGCAATCGCATTGATGTTCGCGCTCGCCCGCCAGATTCCGCAGGCCGATTTGTCGACGAAGGCCGGCAAATGGGAAAAGAACCGATTCATGGGTGTCGAGATCACCGGCAAAGTGCTCGGCATCATCGGCTGCGGCAATATTGGGTCGATCGTTGCCTCGCGCGCGATTGGCTTACAAATGCGGGTCATCGCCTGCGATCCATATCTCTCGCCGGAACGCGCCCTCGATCTCGGCGTCGAGAAAGTCGATCTCCAAACGCTGCTTGGCCGCGCGGATTTCATCACGTTGCACACGCCTCTGACGGCGCAGACGAAAACTATTCTCTCGGCGAAAAATCTCGCCAAGACCAAGAAGGGCGTGCGGATCGTCAATTGCGCGCGCGGCGGGCTGGCGGACGAGCGGGCCCTGCGCGCGCTCCTGGATAGCGGCCATGTGGCGGGCGCGGCTTTCGACGTATTCGGGCATGAACCGGCAACGGAAAACCCGCTTTTTGGCCATCCAAATGCGGTCTGCACGCCGCATCTTGGCGCGTCCACAGGCGAGGCGCAAGAAAACGTCGCGCTGCAGGTCGCGGCACAGATGTCGGATTATCTGATCCGCGGCGCGATCGCGAACGCGATCAACTTTCCCTCTATCACCGCCGAGGAGGCGTCCAAACTCAAGCCCTTCATCGCGCTCGCCGGCCGCCTCGGTTCCTTTGCCGGGCAGTTCGTCGATAGTGGGATCAAGAGGGTGGCGATCACCTGTGAGGGCGAGGTGGCCGGATTGAACACGAAAGCGTTGACCGCATCGGCGATCGCCGGGCTCTTGCGGCCCCTGCTCGCGGACGTCAACATCGTTTCCGCGCCGGGCGTTGCCAAGGAGAGGGGTATCGCGATCGACGAAGTAACCCGCGCCGCCGAGACTGATTACCAATCGCTCATCACCCTCGCGGTCGCAACGCAAGAACACGAGCGCTTGGTCTCCGGCACTGTCTTTCACGATGGAAAGCCGCGCATCGTTTCGATCAATGGGATCGCAGTCGACGCGCTGGTCGCGCCCGTGATGATTTACGTCAGCAATGAAGACAAGCCGGGTTTTATCGGCCGTTTCGCGAGCCTTCTCGGCAATGCCGGCATCAATATCGCGACATTCGCGCTCGGCCGCGACCGCGAGGGCGGCTCCGCGATCGCGCTCGTCGAGGTGGACGGCGCGGTCCCGGAAAAGGTGCTCGCCGAAATCGAGATGCTGCCTGGCGTGAAAGAGGCCAAGGCACTGGCGTTTTGATGCCGAATCGCGGCGCTTTCAGTGGCGCGAAGGCGCCCTAGGCGTGGGTGACGTCGGCGATCGAGAGCTGCGCCACGCTGCCCTCGACAAGCCCGTGGGCAATCAGCTGGCAGCGCTCGCGCCGATGAGCATGCGCAATTCGTCGACATAGCGCAGGACCGTAGGAACGGCGGCATCGACGATGGCGTCATCGGGGCGGATATACACTTCGTTGTATTGGATCTTCGCCAGGCTATCCCGCATGATCGGGACCAGGGAAAAGCCGACGAGGCTCTCGGCGACCTCGCTGACGAGCTTTTGATCGTGCCAGACTTGGTTTCGCTCGACCTCGATATACACGGCTGCGACCCGACCAAAATAGCCGCGGCCACCGGCGAGGATTTCACTCTGCGCGCCTTCGGCGTCTATCCACGCGACGGACCGGTCCAGCGCAAAAGACTTGAGGACGGTGTCGAGAGCAAATGCCGGCACCACCGCCGGACCACATTCAAACTCGGCGCTCATCCGGCGGAATATGCTCGAAATCGCATTGTCTGGGCTGATCGGAATACCGTTTTGCGTGACTGGGATGTGGAGCTGGACCGTTCCATCCTCGCCGCATATTGCTGCATGTCTGTAGTCAATGGCGTTGGGGTGCCGTCCCAGTCTGCCCGCATGCCGACGATACACAAACGGATTGGCCTCAAACGCCAACGCATGGAGGTCCGGAAGTTTCGTCTTCAACCGTTCTGAGAAGCTCGCCTCATGGGCGCCGATCTCGACCGAGAGGGTGGGAGCCAATCGCGCGGCGAGTTCGAGGAATGCTCCTTCGAGAAGGCTTCCGCTACGCTCGCGCAACCCCTGCCGGTTGGCGCAGCTTCGGATGGCATCGTGTTCCAAAAGACCAATCTGCTCGTCCAGCAGCCGCCGAAGCTGGTCGCGGCCAAATCCATTCATGTTAGCTCCCGACCATCGCGACCCGCGAGAAGAGCGCGGAGACAGGCGTCCTAAGTGCAATCGCCATCTCCGCCGGATGTCTTCGGCCGACCGCGCTTGCTTCCGACATCGCGCAGCCAAGGCACTGACGTTTTGATGCCGGATCGCGGCGCTTCCAATGGCGCGAGGGCGCCAAACCGCTTCAACTGAAAATGCTAATGAGCCTGCATGGAAACGCCGAGCGTGCCGGCTTTTTACGCAAACTGTGGCAAATGTGCATCGGGCGGCGAAAGAAACGGGTGCGGAAAGACAAGAGATATTGCAAAAAAGAATTTGCGGTGCACGCTACGCGGCAGTCAATTGCTCTTCTGGGAGATACGTGAATGCCTCGTCCGCCAAAATCCATCCTCGTGCCAGCCCTCTGCGCCGGCACGTTCCTCGGCCTCGCGGGGGGCGCTGCCCGCGCCGCGGAGCCCGCCCCCACGCCGCCGCCAGCCAATTGGTGGGACACCTTCACTATAGGGGGCACGGTGGAGGCCGGTGTCACTTTAAATGGGGCCAATCCCGGCGACGGATTGAATTTCGGGCATTTGTTCACCGACAAGGCCAATACGCCGCTGCTCAACCAGATCCTGTTGACCGCGCAGCGGCCACTCGATCCGAAGGCCACGGACTATGATTTCGGCTTCAAGCTGCAATTGATGTACGGGTCGGATGCGCGCTACACGCATTATCTCGGCTTGGGAGATTATTGGATCAATGAGCTAAACCAGTTCACTCCCGTCGAGGCCTGGGTAACCGCGCATACTCCCTGGCTGTTTTCGGGCGGCATCGACATCAAGGCCGGTCAATTTGTTACCTTGGAAGGCGCCGAGACGATCGACCCGACCACCAATTACCTTTACTCGCATTCCTATATCTTCAATTTCGGCATCCCGTTCGTGCACACCGGCATCATGACGGTCTCGCATGTCGATCCGCTGGTCGATATCTATGCCGGCGTCACCTCGGGCGTGAACACGACCTTCGGAGGGGTCAACGTTGCCAATCCGTCGTTCCACGGCGGCATCGGGCTGAACCTCCTGGACGGCAATCTCACGATTCTTGCCACCACCCATATCGGGCCGGAAATTCCCAATACCAATGGGACCAACAACACTATAAATTTCATCACGGCGTGCGGGTGCAATCCGAGCAATACCCTGCGCTTTCTCAACGACATCACGGCCACATGGAAGATCAACGACTCCTGGACCCTCATCACCGATGCCAACTACATTCACGATGATGGTACATTCGCTAATGCCAGTGGTTTTGGAACCTTCCATCCGAACGGCTATGGCATCGCGCAATATGCGATCTACACGGCCAATGATTGGCTGAAGGTTGTCGGACGCGTCGAGGTTTGGCGCGACAACAACAACTTCTTTGTTGCCGCTTACCCTGGCAATTTCGATTTTGTCAACGCCGAGCACGGTTTTCTCAACACGTCGATCCCAGGTGGTCCGGCGGGGGCGGGAACCACCTATTTCGAGGTCACCGGCGGTCTCAACCTCTCGCCGGCGCTTCCGAAGGATACGCCCTTGCTCAAGTCGATCACGTTCCGGCCGGAGGTTCGCTACGACGCGTCCTTGAACGGCACGACGCCCTTCGACGGCCAGGGCGTCCCTGGCGGCCGGGGCTTCCCCGGCTTTGGGGTCGGCGCCAAGAGCGAGCAATTCACGTTCGGCGGAGACCTCATCGCGAAATTCTAAAGCACGTCCCCGAGAAAGCTGCTCGGCTTTTTCGTTTGTGACACGCCCCAACTATTTGAGATTGAGATGCGTCCCGATCAAATCGTTCCATGTGATCGGGACGCGTTTCAACGGATTGATCCAGATCGCACTCTTTCGCGTGGTTATCTTGCTGCTGTGGTCGATGGGCGCGAGCTATGAAACCGCTGCCACTCGGCTCGATCGGCGGCGCGGCCCGCGCGAGATCGTATTAATAAGGTCGAAATCCTAGACCGCCCCGAACGCGGCATCGAAGTTATCTGGAAAATCGAAGTTAAAAATTTCCCCAAGGGCAACGATTTCTTCAAGGAGATGGCAAAATCGGACGAAGCTTCTCGTCGAAGCTCAATAGCTGATCTTTAAGATCTCCAAGCGCTCGTTTCCTTTGGGCGTCCGCACGTCGACGATATCGCCTTCCTCCGCTTTCAAGAGCGCCTTGGCGACCGGTGAGATCCAGCTGACTTCGTTGCGTTCCGAGCGTGCTTCATCGATGCCTACGATCCTAATCGTCTTTTCTTCATCCCGCAGGTTACGATAAACGACGGTCGCGCCGAAATAGACCCGCTCCCGATCCTTTTGCCGCGCGGGATCAACGACTTCGGCGATTTCCATTCTCTTGCGCAAGAAGCGCATTCTTCTGTCGATCTCCCGCAGGCGCCGCTTGCCGTAAATATAGTCGCCATTTTCCGACCGGTCGCCGTTGCCCGCGGCCCAGGACACTGTCTCGACGGTTTTGGGACGCTCGATTTTTTGCAAATGGGCAAACTCATCCTGGAGCCGTTGCAGGCCCTCGAGCGTGATGTAATTTTTGGGCGCGGCCGGAAGCGCGGGGATTTCGTCCTCGAAATCCGCTTCCGCTTCGGATTCTTTGGTGAAAGCTTTGCTCATGCGCGCAATCGTAAATGGGGGGGTCGCGGGGCCGGAGCAATCCCGGCCATGGCAAGCCGGTTAATGATCGGCTTGCGCGATTGTCGAGATTTTGGCGCGCAGGAGTGCAACCACTCTTGTGGCGGCTCCGGCCGGCGCCACGGCTGCCTGCGGTTTAACCGGGGCAGGAGCGGCGACGGAATGTTGCGGCTTGCCATTGGCGGCGCGCGGCTTGAAAACGGTCGTCGCGGCTTCATGACGCTTTGGCGGCAATGGCGGCACGGCGACATCAGCCGGCTGCGGTACCGCTGCCTCGGCCGCGGGGAGCGGCGGTGTTTCGGCCTTCGCTACGACCGGCTTTGCGCCCCATAGCCGGGCGAACAAGGAAGAGTCTGGCGGCTTCGCGGGCTCGGGAGGAGTGGTCACGCTCACGAGTTCGATCGGCTTGGGGCTCGGGCCTTGAACGGAATTGGCGGCCGTCTTGATCGCGCCTGGCTTGGCGGCGGCCGCCCTCCTATTTTTCTTTGACTTGCCTTCGTCGAGGGCAATATCGACGGGGCCTTTCGCCAGCGCCTCTGGGCGGCTCGCATAGCTTGCCAGCGAGGCAAAATCCGGATTCTGGCCGCCATCGGCGTAGACGGTGCGGACGGGGCGCACGCCTTGCGCGGCGAGCTCGGCGACTTTAGCTTCGTCGCGTTTTTGCTTGGCCGCGACATCCCTTTGCGTTTCATCGTTGCGCTTGAGCGGCGGGCAGGCGCCCGTTGCGTCGAAATGCGACCCATTGGCCGGAACCGCATTGAAAACATAATGCTTGTTGCAGACGCCGACGACCACATCCTGTTTGGTCACTTCGAAATTGTCGGAACCTTCCTTCAATTGGTTCCAGAAGCCGATATTCCGATCGAGCCTGTATTTGGCGAGGTTTTCAGCGGTCATACGGAAGGGATAGGACTGCATTTGGACGGCGCGCTGACCGCCGGCGAAAGCTTCCCTGGCGATCGCATAAATCTCGGCGATCTGGGCGTCGGTCATCGAAAAGCAGCCGGCCGAGGAACAAATGCCATGCACCATGATCGAGCCGCCAGTGTGCCCCATGGCGCGATCATAGGCATTGGGATAGCCGACGTCGAACGAAAGATAATAGGCGGAATTCGGATTCATCCGCGCCGGGGAGATCGCATAAAAGCCTTCCGGCACCTGGCGGTCGCCCTCCCTAACCTTGGGCCCGAGCTGTCCCGACCAGCGGCACATCGGGAAGGATTTCAAATACGCGTAGTGCCCATCCGCTTTCATCTTCCAGATTTCGAGCTCCGCCTCTTTTTTATAGGTGCGAATTAGGACGGGAGCGTTTTTCGAAGACCCGATCGCCTCCATCGCGGCGAGCGTCTTAGGCGGGAGCGGCGCCAGCGAACGGGCCGTTACCGGCGAGAAGGTGGATTCCTCGCAGCCGGCCAAAAGCCCGCTTGCCGAGGCAATCAGGGAGAAGGCAAAAAGCCGCTTTGCGCAAGGTTTGCCCAGCATGATAATTTGCCCGCTTCACTAAATGGCCTTGCCGATATGGCTGCCTAGCTTACCGCCAGTATCCTTGTGCAAAGGTTACCAGAACCTTGGCCCAATCCGACGCATTCTAAACCTTGGTTAATGGCCAAAAAAAGTTTCAAAGCCGGCGAACACAAGGTTTGGCGTGGAGTTTATCGCCGCCGCTTGCACGACGCCGCTCTACCCACGCCAAGAGGGCGCCGCGAGCGAGGACGCCCGCGGCGAGTTGGGCGGAGCGCCGGAGTCGCCAGTGCGGCGCGGAACGCTCGTCAGTGCATCGCGAGCGGGGTCAGTACGCCCGTGTTGTTGTTCGTGTTTCCGTCGATGTCGTTGTCGCCGTAGCTATTTATGGTGCCGCCGATGAACGCGTCGACCCCAGTAGTGTTCCCCGTGACCACCGAATGCGCGACCCGAAGGACTGCGTTTGACTCCGCATCAAGTCCGAACTTGTTGTAGCTGGCAACGGAATTGCGCACCATGACGGTGGCGGCCGGGGAGAGTGCAACAATGCCAAGATTGTTATTGTTGGAAGCCACGCTATCGACGACGGTGAAATTGAGCGATCCTCCGGTCGTCGCCGTGCTATCCACGACGATTCCGTTGAAATTATTGCTCGTTATGACCTTGCTGAGCACGCCGGTGACGACGGCCGATCCAGTGGGCCGGATATTTATCCCGGCATTGGTAAAATCCCGGATGACGCAGTTTTCGATGGCGAGGTTCCCGCCGGTGTTGAACTGGATGCCATTTGCCCCGCTGCCGAGGCCCTCGATGGTCAGGCCGCGCAAATGAACGCTGTCGTTTGCGCCGGCATTGATCGTGATGGCATTGCCCGAGGAAACTTTGATGCCGACCGTGCCGACGCCGTCGTTGACGATGCTGATCGCCTTGGTGATGGTCACCGCGCCATAGCCGCCCGGATCCAGCACGTCGATCTCGCCGCCGGCGTTGGTCTGGGTGAGCGCAAAAGCAAAAGTCTGGCACGGCACGGCGCGCGTGCAGGTGCCACCGTCGGTTCCCTTTCCGGAAACAAACGTCCGGTTTGCCAGCGCGGCGGCTGGCGCGGCGGAAAGACCGCAGGCGAGAAGCGCCCCGGCGATGGTTGGTAATGATGTGATTTTGGTCATGGTATCTCCTCCAAGCAACGCGGAATTGCGTTGCCGGAGCAGCATACACGGACCGGTAGCGATGCGTGGCACCGCAGCCGCTCTACCCCCGCCAGGAGGGTGCCGCGAGCAAGGCCGCCCGCGGCGCGCGGGGCGGAGCGCCGGAGACGCCCCTCCCTCGCGGAGGGCTCGTCAATGCATCGCGAGCGGGGTCAGAGCGCCCGTGTTGTTGTTCGTGTTCCCGTCGATGTCGTTGTCGCCGTAGGTAAACATGGTGCCGCTGTTGGCCGTTTGCACTCCAAAACCATTCCCCGTGACCACCGAATGGGCGACCCGAAGAATGGCATTCTGCGCGAGAAGTCCGAAGTCGTTGTAGCTGGCAACGGAATTGCGCACCATGACGGCGGGAGCCGCGGAGCCGGGCAAGGAGAACGCTACGATGCCCGTACCGTTGTTGGAAGCCACGCTATCGACGATGGTGACATTGAGCGATGCGCCGGTCGACGCCGAGCCAAGCACTTCGATTCCGGCAACGTTATTGTCCGTTATGACGTTGCTGAGCATGCCGGTGACGGCCGCCGATCCGGTGGGCGCGATTCTTATCCCGGCCCCGGGAAAATCCCGGATGACGCAGTTTTCGATGGCGAGGTTTCCGCCGGTGTTGAACTGGATGCCGTTTGCCCCGCTGCCGAGTCCCTCGATGGTCAGGCCGCGCAGGTGAACGCTGTCGCTCGCGCCGGCATTGATCGTGACGGCGTTGCCCGAGGGAGCCGCGATGGCCGCGAGCCCGACGCCGTCGTTGACGATGCTGATCGCCTTGGTGATGGTCACCGCGCCATAGCCGGCGGGATCGAGCACGTCGATCTCGCCGCCGGCGTTTGTCTGGGTGAGCGCAAAGGCAAAACTCCGGCACGGCGCGGCGAACCCGCAAGCGCCACCGTCGGTTCCCTTTCCGGAAACAAAAGTCCGGTTTGCCAGCGCGGCGGCTGGCGCGGTGGAAAGACCGCAGGCGAGAAGCGCCCCGGCGAAGGTTGGTAACGATGTGATCTTGGCCATGAAGTGTCCTCCAAGCAACGCGGAATGGCGTTGTCGGAGCAGCATACTGGCGCCGATCGCAAGAAGGCAATTTGGATCGGCCCTGGGCTTCGAAAGGCCGAAGCAAGGATAGGCGCGATGCTGTGGATCGGCTCCTTGGCGACCCACGTTGAATCGGACCAACGCCGATTGGGGGAATCGGTCCCGCGAGTAAAACGTTCAGTGATTTGGGATTAAATCTTGCGTCCGATATTCAAGAATTTCGCAACTCGGGACGCTTTGAGCTCGGTTGGCGGCATATCCCAAAATTTCGCCAAAGCCGCGGCGATCGCGTCGCCAGCCGCAACGATCGCCGCGTCCGGATCGCGATGGGCACCCCCCACCGGCTCCGCGACGATAACGTCGATGATTCCGAATTTGAGCAGATCCTGGGCGGTTATCTTCATACTTGTCGCGGCGTCCTCGGCGCGGGCGGAATCGCGCCAAAGAATCGAAGCCGAGGCTTCGGGCGACGCGACGGTGTAAATCGCGTGTTCCAGCATCAAAATCCGGTTGCAGCTCGCGATCGCTATGGCGCCACCGGACCCGCCTTCGCCGACAATGACCGCGATGCTCGGCACGCCGAGCAAAAGCGAAGCATCGGTCGCTCGCGCGATCGCTTCGGCTTGGCCGCGTTCTTCCGCGTCCACGCCGGGAAACGCACCGGAGGTATCGACAAGCGAAATAACCGGCAAACCGAAACGGTCGGCAAGCTGCATGAGGCGCACGGCCTTGCGATAGCCTTCCGGCCGCGCCATGCCGAAATTGTGCTTAATTCGTGCGTCGGTGCCGGAGCCTTTTTCCTGCCCAAGAACGCAGATCGCACGGTCGCGAAACCAGCCGAACCCGCCGACGATCGCGGCGTCCTCGCCAAATTGCCGGTCGCCCGACAAGGGGGTGAAATCGCGCACGAGGGTCTTGACATAATCGCTAAAATGCGGCCGCTGCGGATGCCGCGCGACTTGCGTCTTCTGCCAGGGCGTCAGACTGCAATAAAGTTCGGCAAGCGCCTTCTCGGCCTTGGCTTCGAGCCGGGTCAGTTCCTCGCCAATGGCAACGGCGTCGCCCTTCGCCGCGAGCTGGCGGAGTTCCAGAACCTTGGCTTCGAGTTCGGCAACTGGTTTCTCAAAATCGAGATAGCTTCGCATTGCCGCCGCAGAGGTTATGGAAAGGACCGGACCCGCCTTGGCGTCGCCCCTGAATTTCCGTCGTGGCGCCACACGGAACGGAAATTCGCGAACCGAAACCAACGCCAAATGCATTATTGGCCCTTGCTACTTCAGGAGCGCGGAAATTCGCTATTTTAAGCCGCGAAGTCAAGCAGCAGCGCCAGCCGCGCGCATGGTTTGGAGGCAGACAAGCGTTAAGCCGCGTGAAAAGCGAGTTCGCCGGTCAACACCGCGTAAAGCGCGCTGACGTCGCGTGCAGCGCGAAGTTGTGCCGCAACCTTTGTGTCGCGGAGCATGCGCGCCAGCCGCGCCAGTGCCTTCAGATGGTCGGCGCCAGCCGTCTCCGGTGCGATTAAAAGACAAATGAGATCGACCGGCGCGCCGTCGAGGGAATGAAAATCGATCGGGCGGGCAAGCCTTGCGAAAATCCCGAACATCGTTTTTGCAGAGGCGAGCTTGCCGTGAGGAATGGCGATCCCTTCGCCGATTCCGGTCGAGCCGAGACGCTCGCGCTGGAGCAAGACATCGTAGATTTCCCGCGGCGCAAGGCCGGAAAACAAGCCCGCCCGGTCGCTCAGTTCTTGAAGCGCGTGCTTCTTCGAGTTCACCTTGAGGGAGGGGACAACCGCCTCGGGGGTGATCAATTCGGTCAGCCGCATGGTTTGAAATATTCCGATCCGCGTCCAAGTTGGGACATAACTGTGGAAAGTCCAAGGCCGAGACGGCGCGGGGCCGCCCGGGGCCTCGCGCGAGGCTCCCGACTTTTACTCCCGGCCTGGATCGATCCAGCCGATATTTCCGTCAGGGCGGCGATATACGACATTGGTTCGCCCATCGGAAGCGCGACGAAAGACAACGACTTGGGCGTTGGTCGAATCGAGCTCCATCGCAGCCCCGGAGACGGTCATCTCCCTGACTCTCGACGATGGCTCGGCGATCACAGCCGGATAGCGATCGAGTGTCTCGCCTTGCTCAGCCCGGGGCGCGTTGCGTTGCGTGCCGGAAGCTTTTTCGCCCAAGAATTGGTCTAGCTTGGTCATGCCCTCCACCGCCGTGCCGGCATGATGATCCAACAGCCGCTCTCTGTGGCGTCGGATCTGATTCTCGATGAGATCCGCGGCGCGATTGAAGCTGGCGTAGGGCTCATGCGCCTTTGCGTCCGCCTGCAGCGTGACGCCGGACATCAGGTGCAAGGTGCAGTCGGCCCGGAATCCCGACCCTTCCGGTTCAATCGTTACATGGCCGGCGGCCGGTCCAGCCCGGTATTTCGCCAGGGTGGAATCAATTCGCACCTCGATGTGCGCGCGAAAAGCTTCGCCGATGTCCAAATTCTTCCCCGAGACGCGCAAAGTCATTGCCCATTCTCCGTTACCCGCGCCGCCCGCCATTCGGGCCGGCGCAATTTATCCAAACGGCCCAGTCCGGCCCTCAACTTAACGCTCTTCTCTCGGAAAAGCCAAAAATTCGAGAAATTCGTCATGAGCGGGGGCGGCGATCAGCTCGCCCGCGCGAGGCTCGCCGGAACTGCCAACGCGGGGCGTAACAAAATCGCTCGAAGCGTTAGGAGGCTCTCCATATGGAGTCAACCGTTCAATGAACGAACGTCCGTTGCAAAAAGCCCATAATCTTGAACGAGACCGCGTCCCGCCAGCGCTTCGCTGCCGGTGCGCCTTGCGCCAATAAACCACCATCGGTTCAAGCTGAAACCAGCACGCCCTCGATTCTTTCATTTTAGCGCATGTCACGGCCGGTATCATGCTCCAAATGGCGGTCGGATGCGAGCGAGCCTTGCGGCCGCAAGCTCATTGGTTGTTGGATTGCGGGCTGGCCACGCGAGGCCATCAACGCCTCGCCTTCTCGCGCCGGCGTTCCACAGAGGAAGGGATTTTCAGGCTTTCGCGGTATTTGGCGACCGTGCGCCTGGCGATCTCGATGTTGGCCTCCTTCAACCTGACGACGATTGCGTCGTCGGACAGAATTTGCGAAGGGCTTTCCTGGCCGATTATCTGCCTGATCCGGAACCGCACCGATTCGGCCGAATGCGCGGCACCGCCGTCATGCGCGGCGATCGCGGGCGTGAAAAAATATTTGAGTTCGAAGAGACCGCGCGGCGTCGCCATATATTTGTTGGAGGTCACCCTGGAAACCGTGGATTCGTGCACGCCTACCGCCTCCGCGATCGTCTTGAGATCGAGCGGGCGCAAACATGCGACGCCATGCGCCAAAAAGCTATTTTGCTGGCGCACGATTTCGCTGGAAACTTTCAGAATCGTGCGCGCCCTTTGCTCGAGACTCTTTGTCAACCAGTTGGCCGTCTGCCGGCAAGCCGAGATAAAATTCCGGTCGGCCTCCTTCCCCTTGCCGACCCGCGTCGTATAGCTGTGATTGACCAGAATGCGTGGAAGAACGTCGGTGTTGAGTTCGACGTGCCATGAGCCGTCGGCCAGCGGTCGCACGATGACATCGGGCAGGACAGGCGCGATCGGCCCGTCGCCGAAGACACGCCCGGGCTTGGGATCGAGCCGCCTGATCTCGCCCAACATGTCGAGTATGTCCTCTTCGTCAACGTTGCAGATCTTGCGCAGCGCCACGAAATCGCGTTTTGCGAGCAGATCCAGATGGCCGACGAGCGCTTGCATGGCAGGGTCGAACCGGTCGCGCTCGCGCAATTGGATGGCGAGGCACTCGGCGAGATCGCGGGCGCCGACGCCGGAAGGATCGAACCCTTGAATGAGGCGGAGGATGCGCTCGGCCTGTTCCAGCGGCAGACGGAGACGCGCGGCGATCTCGTCGAGCGAACCCGTGAAATAGCCATTCTCGTCGATCGAGTCGATCAAGACCTGACCGGTCAGCCGGTCCGCCGACTCCGCCGTGGCGAGCCCCAGCTGCATTTCCAGATGATCCTTGAGATTGGCCGGTGCCGCGATATAGGATTCGAGGTTTGCCGCCGCGCCGTCACCCGTCCCGCCCGACCGCCCGGACCACGCCGGTGCCGAGTGATCCAAGCCGCCCGCCCCCAAACCGTAGGCGCCCGGCGCCGGCGTCTGGCCGTCATCGAAACCGTTCGCCAATTCGGTGCCGCGGCTTGCCTCGAAGGCCTCGCGGTTCGCGGTCAAGAACGCCGAGCTCCAGTCGGCCTCGCTTGCCTCGCTGAAATCGTCGCCCCGCGAAACCCCCGCGGGATCGATCCCGCCATCGACGCCAGGCGGCTCGGGGCTGTCCTCGGCCCGTTCAAGCAAAGGGTTGCGCTCGAGTTCCGCGTCGACGAACGCGGTCAAATCGAGATTGGAAAATTGTAAAAGCTTGATGGCTTGTAAAAGCTGCGGCGTCATCACCAGCGACTGGCTCTGGCGCATGACGAGCTTGGCGGTAAGTGCCATGTCTCCGTGCAACCCTCTAACTACCGCCGCCAGACCGTCGTAAGCGCGACGGCGCCATCGTCGGCCCGTTTCTTGCTTCTGGTTTGTGAGCATAGCACAAAATATGCCAGCGTACACAACCGTCGCCTCGGCAGGGCCGCAGTTTGAATCTGGGCTTGCGACCCATTGCGGAAGTCCAACATCCGGTCGATGCGACTTCGACGCCGGCGGCAAACGTCGTCGCGTCATCTACGGCCGATCCACTGGCTCCAGTGTATCGAGGTATTGTTCGACATGCTCACGCCATAGCTCAGGGTAAGAACTCAGAAAGTGACCATTCCCGCCGGGAACGTCAAAATCGATAAACACTCCCTTGCCGCCCGCCTTTGCAAAGGTCTTGTAATGCGATCGACTGTGCTCAATATAGAACGTCCGATCGTTCCTGCCGTAGAGCCATAACGTCGCTCGATCATATCTTGCGCCGCGTTCAAATAGCCCTCCGTTGATCTCCCTTGCCGTCGGGCTACGCACTCCGATCCAGCCCCCGACGAAGTTGATGACGCCGGCGATCTGTTGGGGATGTAATCCCGCATAAGCGATCGACAGGATTCCCCCTCTCGACCCTCCCCCGATGAGAACCCGCTTACCGGCGACATCCGGACGCCGTTGGAGCGCCGCAATAGCTACCTCGATGTCGTTGAGCGCCCGGTCCGCGCCCGCCAGCGAACTGCCCGGATCGGGCGAATAGCCCTGCGCCCGATCCGTCTCGAACCCCTCATCGTAGAGGCCATCCGATTTGCCCCTGCCGCGGCGTTGTGGAAAGGCGATCATCCATCCCTTTTCGAGGAAGACCTCCGCAAGCTCGGGGTGCGACTCCGTCACTGTAAACGATGCCGGCCGTTTCCCCCCCCTGCCGGTCGAACCATGGTTGAAAACAAGCAAAGGGAAAGGCCCCGAACCTTTCGGCTTGAAAAGAACCACCTCGAGGCGGACGCGTTTGCCATCTTCGGTCAGGTCTGTATCGAGAAACTCGGCCTCGCCCGATGTCCAATTGGATTTCCAATTCATGGTCGCGCCGGGCCGGGTCAATGCAGCGAGCTCGACCTTCGACATTCTGGCATAGGCGGGAACGTGGCCAAAATGGAACGTCGCCAGCAACATATCTGCGGCTGTAAGTTTGTACGTGGCGGTAGGGTTGGCAAAAGGCACGGCTATGGTGAGAGTATCGCCTGACACTGTCCCCTTAAAGCGGCGTTGCCATCGGCTCGCGACAAGTGGGGGATCGCCGACCGCATAGACAACGCTAGCCTCGCCATCGGCCCGAATGTCTTCGACGATGAGGATGTGGCGCAGAGAACCTCCAGACGCACCGACCCATGCTCCGAGCAGTCGCTTCTGAGTTTCAGATGCGGACTGGGGGGCGGGCGAAACATGTGCGTCATCCGGGATGGGAACGCCATCGATGATGAGTTCGCCACCTCGAGGGGTGCCGCGCTCGTTCGATTTCCCACTAGAAATGGTTGCCTTGCCGTTCGCGCCTAGTTCCTCAACCGGCACCGTCAGCCACATCTTGATGAGGTGGAGGACGGCACTTGATACCCTCAGCACGAACCATAGAAACACCGCGACGGCAAACGAGAAGACGATTCCACGCATTGTAGCCCTTCTCAACAATCTGCGCATCATTCCCGTCGCAGCCGGCTCTCGCAAGAAGGAGTCTGCAAATCGCGCTGAGCGTTCGTTGTGTAGGCGCTATTTTAGCGGCCAAAGACTGCGCGGCAAACCGAACTGCAAACCAAGACACTGCCGCCTTTTTTGGCGATCTGATTATTCGCTAGAAATTGAATTTTTGGACGGCCTTGAGCGGCGCCGTCAGAGCCGGAATTCCTCGCCAAGATAGAAGCGGCGCACATTGGGGTCTTCAACAATCTTGGCCGGAGTCCCCTCGACCAAGACCCGGCCGGCATGAACAATATACGCCCGGTCGATCAACCCCAAGGTTTCTCGGACATTGTGGTCGGTGACGAGAACCCCGATGCCGCGCCGTTTCAGGTGCTGCACGAGGCGCTGAATATCGGCCACGGCGATGGGATCGATCCCGGCAAACGGTTCGTCGAGAAGCATGAAGGACGGGCGGCCCGCCAAGGCGCGCGCGATTTCGCAGCGCCGCCGCTCGCCGCCGGAGAGCGCGATCGAGGGTGTCTTGCGCAAGGATTTGAGGTCGAATTCGTCGAGCAAGGCTTCGAGTTCGCCAGCGCGCTTAAGCTTGTCGGTTTCGACGATTTCAAGAACCGCTTTGATATTGTCCTCGACGTCGAGACCGCGGAAAATCGAGGCTTCCTGCGGCAAATAGCCGATGCCGAGGCGCGCGCGCCGGTACATTGGCAGGCGCGTCACATCGTGCCCGTCGAGTTCGATCTGTCCGCTGTCTGGCCGTATCAGCCCGGTAATCATGTAAAAAAGCGTGGTCTTGCCGGCGCCGTTCGGGCCGAGGAGGCCGACCACCTCGCCGCGCCGCACCATCATGCTCACGTCCTCGACAACCCGGCGGGCCTTGTAGGATTTGCGCAACCGATGGACCGCCAATACCCCTTGTGCGCTCGTGTCCGGCTCGGTTCCGCCCGAGACCCCCCGCGGCGTTTCGCTGGGAAGACCTCCGGGTCCGTGCCGCGCGGCCGGCCCGGCGCCGTGCTTCGCGATATCCTGCGCGTCCATCCATGGTCCGTCGCCCGCCGGAAGTGCCGTCCGCGGCTCCGTGCCAGGCCGGAACAAGCCGCGCAGCCGAGCAAAGGCGGCGAGAGGAAAAAGGGACCGGCGCGGGCTCAAATTGAGAATAATCCTTCGAAATTCGAACCTACCAAATCCCCGCCGCGTCGCTATCGAAGCATATTTTCCAGCAAAGCAAAATGGGCCGCACGCGCGGCGCATGAGCGCTGCGGCAAGCTTCGGACGCGGGGAGCCGCCGGCGAACGCAAACCCCGCGCGCTGGTATGTGCGCTGCGAGAGCAATCAGCGAGAGTTTTGCCGCGCCCAGCGAAAGCGGCTCGTCAGGGGGCCCTCGCCGCGCGATCGGGCTGTTGGCCGCCGTCCTGTCTCGCCGGCCTTGGCTCTTTCGCGTCTCCGGTCCCGCCGCCCGGCAGAAACATGCTCCTGACCCGGCCGGTTACCGCCGCCTGATTGGTATTCAAATCATAGATCAATTTGTCGCCTTTGGTGACATTCGGTCCCTGGCTTAATGTCACGTTGCCGATGAGATAGACTTTGTTTTCCGATTTTTCGTAGACGCCGCTGTCGCCGGTCCCAATCTGGTCCTTGGAAACGATGGTCACCGGTCCCGCCGCCTCGGCGCGGCGAATCTGGCTCGACGAGGACGGAACTCCGGCCAGTGCCGCGGGATCCTTTGGCGTCAGGAAAATGACGAGCGTGCGCGCCTGGAGCTTGCTCTCGCCTTGCGTCGCGACGACGTTGCCGGTGTAGACAAGCTTTTGTTCCTTGTCGAAATAATCCAGTTTGGCGGCGGCGATATTGACCGGATCCTTGGAATTGCCGCCCGGCAGAATCGCGCCGGAGCGCGGCTTTTCCGCAAACGCTGGAAAGACCGCCGAAGCTGCAATAAGCAACGCCGGGACGGCCAGACCCAAGCGCTGGGTCATTTCCCGCCGTCCATCAAGGCGCCGGCGGCTTTGGGCTCCTCCGCCCCGGTGTCGATCATCGAGGTCACCTCGCCGCCAAACGAGACCTTGTGGCCATTGTCGCTGACATCCAATTGCCGTGCTGCGATCGTCCCGCCGTCGAGAATGACCGTGACCGGCTCCTCGGAAACTAGGCCGCCGGTGCTGAAATCGATCCGCGCGGTACGCAACCAAATGTCGTAACCCGTGCTACTTTTGATTCGAATATCGCCTTCCAATGTCATTTTGTCGTGCAGGCTGTCGTAGATCCCCCGCGTGGCGCTCACCCATGTTGTCGAGGCGTTCGCCGCGCCGATCTTGGAATCGATGCCGAGCAGCTCGACGATGTCCGGCACGTTGATGTCCTGGGTTCCGGAACGCGCCTTAATCTCAAACGGGCGGCCATCCGTCTGAACCCCGGAGATCTTCGGAAAATCCAGGGTGATTTTCGTGCCGTCAAGCGCGGCCCGGCCGACCGAATTGTCGCCCGGCAGGTGCCTAAAGGGGTTCAATAAAACCGCTGCGGAAATGAGCGCGATCGCGACAAGCGAACCGGCGATCGCAGCGTGGCGAAACAGCCGCACCTGCGCCGAATGACGGCGTGCCGCCTTGAAGCCGCCGCGCCAAAGCGCCGGCGTCACGTCAAAACGCACCGCGCCGGAGTCCGGCGAGCCATTGCCCGCCCTGCCGCGACGGGGCGTTGCGGCGTCCGGCCGGGCGAGTTTGGCGTCCTCCAAGTTCCCCGGGCTGGCGAGACCACCGGCGCTCCTCAAGGCGCCCGCTGACGCACCCGTGCCGCCTGACGATTTCTGCATTCGCAGAGCTTCGTTCTGAGACAAAGGGACCCAAGCTCCAGGCTGCGCGAAGTTCTTCAAACCACGATCGAACATAACGGCCGCTTTAGAAATCCTTAAATTCTTAACAAACCTTGCGCATACCTTGATCGGGCTTTGGCCCGGTCAAGCACACGTACCAGGGTCGGCGCAAGGTCGCGCCAGCTTGCTCAGACAGCAAGCAAGCAAGGCGAAGTCATGGCGGGCTCAAGCTAGGACTAGACCTATTGATGCGAAAATATATCCGCATCGGCCCAGCCCATCAGGTCGAGGCGCGCCCGTGCGGGCACAAATTCGAAACAGGCGGCGGCGATCTCGAAGCGGTTCTCGCGCTTGAGCATCGCGTCGAGGCGGATGCGCAAGGCATGCAAATAGAGGACGTCGGACGCCGCATAGGAAAGCTGCGCCTCCGAGAGCGTCACGTCACCCCAATCGGAGGATTGGCTCTGTTTCGATAATTCCACCCCGAGGAGTTCGCGCGTCAAATCCTTCAAGCCATGCCGGTCGGTATAGGTCCGGGCGAGCTTGGAGGCAATCTTGGTGCAGTAAATGGGCGCCGCCAGAACGCCAAAAGTCTTGCACAAAACCGCGACATCGAAACGGGCGAAATGAAACAGTTTCGTGACCTTTGGATCGGCCAAGAGCCGCTCGATGTTTTTCGCCCGCGTCTGGCCGGGCGCGATTTGAACGACATCGGCGGACCCGTCGCCGCGCGACAATTGGACGACGCAGAGCCGGTCCCGATGCGGGACTAACCCTAAGGTTTCGGTGTCGATCGCGACGCAATCGCCAAAATCGGCATCGTCCGGCAGATCGCCCCTTTGGAAGCGGATGCTCATCGCGATCGACCGCATGTCGCATTCCCGCGACGCGAAACATTCAGGTGGCACTGGGGTGGCGCACAATCCATCGGGCGCGCCTATCACCGTCACTGGAACTTAGCAAGCGCCTTGGCGCCCTCGCGCTCTCGCACCAGCTTGTTCAGAATTGCCGAGGTTCGGTTGACTTCATGGATCAGGTTATGGAAAAGGGTTTGGACACTTCGTCAATTTAATTTGGATTATTTCCTTACGGATAAAGGGAGGCTTTCAATGCGTACCAGACAAATGGTTCTCACCGGCGTGCGATCCCTCGGACTGAGCGCGGCGTTGATCGGCGCGCTCGCGAGTTCCGCCTTCGCCGATGTCACCCTCAATGTCACTGACGACACCTTCACCGACAATCAAGCTCCCTTGCAACCAATGGGCTTCGAGCCATCCGTTCAGGTTGGCAACCTCTCAGGCCGCAACCAGGCCGGATTCGTGCGCTTCGACCTTACGCCCTTGCCCAGCGGCGCCACGATCCAACAAGCCTTCCTCCGCGTCTTTGTGAATCGCGTTTCGGGCCCCGGCACAATCGATATCTTCGAGTTGAACGGCGCGTGGACCGAGGGAACGCTAACCACCGTCAATACTCCGCCAACGGTTCCTAACCCGGTGTTCACGTTTTCGGTCGCCCCGAGCAACGCGAAAAACTTCGTGCTGATCGACGTGACCCAGGCGGTCAAGGACTGGCAGAGCGGCGCGCGGCCGAACTTCGGGCTTACTTTCGTGACGGACATCGCGTCGATGTTTTCAATTGGGATCAACAGCAAGGAAAACCTCGACACTAGCCATCCGATGGAACTCCTTGTCGCGCTCGTGCCGACGCCGGGGCCGCAAGGGCCGGCGGGGCCAGTCGGGCAGCAGGGGCCGCCTGGGCCGCAGGGGGCGCAAGGGCCGCAAGGGATCACCGGGCTGCAAGGGCCGATAGGGCTCACGGGCCCGCAAGGGCCAACCGGGACCACTGGCCCGGCGGGACCGGCCGGGGCGACCGGCCCCGCAGGGGCGCAGGGGCCAACGGGGCCAGCAGGGCCGCAAGGACCAGCCGGCGCTGGCGTCCAATTCGGTTTCTACCAAGGGACCGCGGCGCCGACCTTGCCGGCCCCGCAAGGCATGCTCTATTATCAAGGACCAGCCAACCCACCTCAGTTCACCGGCAGCACCAACCTCTATGAGCAAACCGCCGCGACTGGTTCTCCGCCGAATTATGTGTTGATTGCAATTGGAGATAACCCCTCCGGAACCTTTACCGCGACCGGGGCCTCTGGCTTGTTCACGAGGATAAACGGTAACGCGCCGACAACGCTTACCGGCACGCCATTTACCGTCGTGTATACATGCGGCGGTTGCAATCCAAATGTCGTCGCCGGCGCCACCTTCAACCTCTATGAAGCGAACAGCGCCGGCATTTACCAAAGTCTCGGCACAGTTGTTTCCGGAAATTAGATGGAGGCGGAGACAAAGCTATAAGATCAATAAGCTAGGCAGATATCGCGCACCCGTGCGAGCGACTCGCGCCGGTCACCGGCGCACCTATGGAGGTAATCCAATGGCTGAACCTCGGGCAGATCATGCTCTGTCCTGTTCACGGCAGCCGACGGCGCGTTCAGGCCGAATTTCCCTTTATCCAGGTTATTCAGTATTGCCGAGGCTCTGTTGACATTATGGATGAGGTTATGGAAAATGGTATGAACACTTCGTCAATTTAATTTGGATTATTTCCTTACGGACAAAGGGAGGCTTTCAATGCATACCAGACGAATGTTTCGCACCGGCGTGCGATCCCTCGGACTGAGCGCGGCGTTCATCGGTTTGCTCGCGAGTTCCGCCTTCGCCGATGTCACCCTCAATGTCACTGACGACACCTTCACCGACAATCAAGCTCCCTTGCAACCAATGGGCTTCGAGCCATCCGTTCAGGTTGGCAACCTCTCAGGC
>JBOHJQ010000021.1:0-39295 GCA_050728655.1 Methylocella sp. | reverse complement strand
GGCAACCACCGACAAAATCTTGCGGCAGCCGCGCGGAGTCCAACGGCATGATCGATCGCAATGATCTGCGATGGTATCGCAACGCGATTATCTATCAGCTGCATGTGAAATCCTTCTTCGATGCCAACAATGACGGCATCGGCGATTTCGCCGGGCTGACCGAGAAGCTCGATTACATCAAGGATCTCGGCGCGACCGCGATCTGGGTGATGGTGTCACACGCCGTCCTCAAGAAGATCAGAGCCGCGGTCGATGCCCGCTATCCGGACCGGATGCCGCGTTGCTTCGCTCATGCGATTGCCGCCGCCAAATGGGATCTCGCCCGGCTCGTCCCGGGGCGACAGCCGGATTTGGAGCGAGGACGAAGGCACGCGAATGTGCTTCCTTGTCCTCTGTTTGCTGGCCAAGGTGCTCCATGAAATCGAAACCGAGGCGGAAAAGCGCGCGGACTGGATCGACACGTCAATCCTCGGCGTCAACGCGATCCTCGATCGCATGGCCCGTGCATGATGGATAAGGGCGATCGCGCCGCGGCGCATCGAGTTTGCGAGATGAGTTCTAGACGCGCCCGGCGAAGCCGGAATCGAGCGTTGACGGGCCGAAAGGTTCGTGATTATTGGCGCAACCTTCCGGATCGCGCTCTTAACCCATCGTCTTTGCGTGATTGTGAAGCCGGTTCCCGTTGCGTAAATCATGCTCCTTTGGCCATGCCTGGCCGCCTTTCCATCTTGCAAGGCTGCTCCTGCTTTGGCCCGTGTCCAGGATATTTTTTAATGGCGAACACTCATTCGGCCAAAAAGGCTGTCCGTAAAATTGAGCGCCGCACTGACGTCAATCGGTCGCGCCGCAGCCAAATGCGCACTTATGTCCGCAAGGTCGAGGAGGCGATCGCCGCGGGCGACTCCGGTGCGGCGGCCGCCGCTCTGCGTGCCGCCCAGCCGTTGGTCATCCGCGCGGCACAGAAGGGAATCGTGCATGCTAGAGCGGCCGCGCGAAAAGTCTCGCGGCTCAGCCGGCGGGTGAATGCCTTAAGCAAACAAAAGTGAGCAAAACTGCACATTTATTTTCCATGCGAACCAATGGCTTGGATTTAAAGCCACGCGACAAGCTCCCGTTAGGCCCGCTTATGCACCGAGGCCGCCCCGCGCACGGAATTTTTTTGCACTCTTGCCGGGGGGGCGTGAAGACCTCTTTCACGCCCTTTTTCGCGCACGATGGATTCGCGCGAAATCAGGCGGTTAGGGGCGCTGCCGGATCATGCGTATTTGTCTCAGGAAGAGGAATAATGTCACTTATCAATTGAGCGGCGCTTGCGGATGTATCAAACGGCGTTTGCGGACCGTCTCGTTAATGCTACAGTCTCCTCCCGATCTGGAGCTTGCGCCAAAGTTTGAGACGGACTTCGCATGAGTTTTCCGCAGTGTTCGCATGTATGGCGTGTAAAGGCGCAGTTGCGGTGGTGCGTATAATTTAGACAAGCACGGTTTTGCATGACGTCGGATATGCATATACTCAGTCGAGATTTTACACATGACGGCGGTTTGTTTGTCTCGACAGTACTATGTCCGGAATTCAATGCGTTCTTCTGATGTCACCTGAACAAGCTCTGCGGGCCCGAATGCGGAGCTAAGGGGGAATTATGACTGCGATGGCTGGTGTTCGATATCCGCATGTTCAGCTTCCGCTCGCGGGGGGAAGGACCGCCGCCGAGCGTCCTCGAAAGGCTTACGGGGCTTCAACGCGATACCGCCGGCGCCCGCGCGGTTAGTTTCGCGGCGATCCCGTTTTCACATTCATCATCACATCCTTGGCGCCGGCATTTGGACGGTCGCCGTTGTCTTGCCTTGAGTCCCGATGGAGAAGACCGATGCAGGATTTGCGCAGACAAATTTCCGATCCAAGGGACCTCGGCGAAACGGCCTCCTCGCGCGGCGGCGCTGGCAAGGGCGAAGCGTGGATGCGAATCCGCCGCCGGCTGCGTGCGGAACTTGGGGAAGAAGTTTTCTCATCCTGGTTCGGGTGTCTCGAGCTCGATGCGCTTGCGGACCAGGACGTCTACCTCTCGGTACCGACAAAATTTTTGAAGAGCTGGATTCAGTCGCATTATGTGGACAGGATTCTTCCGACGTTGGCCAGCGAATTTCCCGCGATCAAGCGGGTGTCGATCAATGTTCGTTCCTCGGCACGGCCGGTTAACTGTGCCACCGGCGGCCTCCCCGATCTCGGTGCGGGTGCCGGGACTGATTCGAGCCGGGGCCGAAACATAACGTCATTCGCACCCTCCTTGCCGATGGCGCCTTCCTTTGCTTCAACGGCATCCTCGAATAGATCGTCTCAGGCGGAGTCGTGCGAGGCTGAGGGGCTCAGTGGTTCGCCGTTGGACCGGCGCTTAATTTTCTCCAATTTCCTCGTCGGCGGGTCGAACCAGCTCGCCTACTCGGAGGCGCAAAAGATCGCCGCCGCGGGACCGGCGGACCCGCTTCACTACAATCCGCTCTATCTCCATGCCTCGGTCGGATTAGGGAAGACCCATCTTCTCCAAGCGGTCGCGCATGCCGCCACCTCTGCCAAGCGGCGGGTCATCTATCTCACCGCGGAGCGCTTCATGTATGGTTTCGTCTCCGCCCTCAAGGCACAGACTGCGATCGCTTTCAAGGAAAGGCTGCGGGCTATCGATGTCCTCGTGATCGACGACATTCAATTTCTTCAGGGCAAGTCGATCCAGCAGGAGTTCTGTCATACGCTGAATGCCTTGATCGATTCCCGCCGGCAAATCGTGATCGCGGCCGATCGACCGCCAGGCGATCTCGAAAGTCTCGAGGAAAGAGTAAGGTCGCGGTTGGCCGGCGGGCTTTGCATCGAAATCGGCGGACTCGATGAGGCGCTGCGGGTCAAAATTCTCGAAGCACGCATCGCCGGCGCCAAGCTGGTGCATCAAACTTTCGAGGTTCCGGCCGCGGTCGTCGCCTATGTCGCGAGCGTCATCCAGACGAACGGCCGCGATCTCGATGGCGCCGTCAACCGGCTGCTCGCGCACGCGTCATTGAATGGCGCGCCGCATTCGCTTGCTACCGCCGAGCTCGCCATTCGCGATCTGGTGCGGACTCCGGACCCGAAAAAGGTCAAGATCGAGGACATCCAGAAACTGGTCGCAAGCCATTTCAATGTAAGCCGCGCCGAGATTCTGTCGGCGCGGCGAACCGCGAGTGTGGTACGCCCGCGCCAGATCGCCATGTATCTGTCCAAGCTCTTGACGCCGCGCTCGCTTCCCGAAATTGGCCGGCGGTTCGGCGGGCGCGACCACACGACCGTTCTCCATGCCGTGCGCAAGATTACTGGTCTCGTGACCACGGAGGGAACATTGTCGGAGGAGATCGAGCTTTTGAAGCGTATGCTTTTGGAGTGAGCCTGTTCTGAGGAATTCCATCCTGCCGCCAGATCGGAAGGGCTCGGCCATGGAGCAAGCGGCGCTTCGCATTATCGGCGTCGATCCTGGCCTGCGGAATATGGGTTGGGGCATCGTCGAAGTTTTGGGCTCGAAGCTCGCCTATGTAGCGAGCGGAAGTGTTCATTCCAACGCGCAAATGCCACTCGCAACACGCCTTCGCGAGCTGCACGAGGGTCTGGCCGGCATCGTTTCGGAATATGCGCCCATGGAAGCAGCGGTCGAAGAAACCTTTGTCAATCGCGATCCGCAATCGGCCCTAAAACTCGGGCAAGCGCGCGGAATAGCTCTCGTCGTTGCGGCGCTCGCCGGCCTTCCCGTCGCGGAATATGCCGCCAATCTCATCAAGAAGACCGTGACCGGCACCGGCCATGCCGAGAAGGCGCAGATTGCGATGATGGTGAAAACCCTTCTGCCCGGAAGCGGCGCGCAGGGCGCGGACGCGGCCGACGCTCTCGCCGTGGCGATTACCCATGCGCGGGTTCGGCTTTGGGCGCATAATCCTTAATCCGTTGCCGGACCTTAGCGACAAATGCGAACCGGGACGAACAGGTCATTTGATAGATGTTGGTTGACCGCCAAAAGTTCGCTATGGCCACGGCGTTCCGCGAATAAGACATTCGGTCAAAATGATCGGCAAGCTCAAAGGCATCGTCGATTCCCACGGCGAGGATTTCGTGATCCTCGACGTGCAGGGTGTCGGCTACATCGTGCATTGCTCCGGGCGGACGCTGCAAAAGCTCCCAAAGCCCGGCGAGGCGGCGGCACTCGCGATCGAAACGCACATGCGCGAGGAATCAATAAAACTGTTCGGTTTTCTCTCGGAGACCGAGCGCGACTGGTTTCGCTTGCTCCAATCGGTGCAAGGTGTCGGCGCCAAGGTGGCTCTCGCCATTCAAACCGTCCTCGACATTGCCGAGCTTGCTGCCGCGATTGCTTGCCAGGATAAGGCGGCGATCGCCCGGGCGCCTGGGGTTGGGCCAAAGCTCGCGGCGCGAATCGCTTCGGAATTGAAGGACAAGGCCGCCGCTTCCGGCGTGGCCGCCGCACGTCTTGCCGAACTTGACCATGGCAAGCGCGCCGCGGCGCAAGACGCCCTCTCGGCTTTGGTCAATCTCGGCTACGGCCGGCCGCAGGCCGCGGCGGCCGTGGCGGCTTCGGTAGCGGCCCTTGGCGAGGGCGCGCCTGCCGCCGAACTGATCCTTCGCGGCCTTAAGGAACTCGCCCGGTAGTCCGGCAACCGGTTTGCGTGCGAATCACGCCTTGCCATGATGCGCGGCTTCGGCATTGGCGTCGAGGGGCCAGCGCGGTCTGGCGGCAAAGGTCATGTCGTCGACGAGACCGAGCGACAGCCGCTCGATCCCCGCCCAGGCGATCATCGCGCCGTTATCGGTGCAAAGAGACGCTGGCGGCACGACGAGCCGCAACCCGGCCTCGCCGCAAAACCGCATCAGCGCCCGGCGAATGGCGCCATTGGCGGCAACGCCGCCCGCCACGACCATCGCGTTGGGCTGGCCGATGGTTTCGCGAAACAGACGCAGGCCCGCGCGGCAGCGGTCGATGATCGTATCGACCACCGCGGCTTGGAAAGAGGCGCACACATCGGCCACATCGGCCGCCGTCAAAGGCGCGGCGCGCTCTACTTCCAGCCGGACAGCGGTTTTGAGACCGGAAAAAGAAAAGTCCGGTTTCGCCCGGCCAAGCATTGGGCGCGGCAGATCGAACCGCGCGGCATTGCCATCCGCCGCCAATTTCTCGACCCGAGGTCCGCCGGGATAGGCAAGGCCCAGCATCTTGCCGACCTTGTCGAAAGCTTCGCCCGCGGCGTCGTCCACCGTCGAACCGAGCCGGAGATAATCCCCTACTCCCTTCACCGCGACCAATTGGGTGTGACCGCCAGTGACCAAGAGCAGCAGATAAGGAAACGCGAGTTCGTCGGTCAGCCGCGCTGTCAAGGCATGGGCTTCGAGGTGGTTTATCGCGATGAACGGCTTGCGGCTCGCCAAGGCCAAAGCCTTGGCTGTGGTCAACCCCACAATGATACCGCCGACTAGACCCGGCCCCGCCGCCGCCGCGATCCCGTCGAGGTCCGCCAATTCGGTCCCAGCGCGGTCGAGCGCGCGGTCCACCAGTCGGTCGATCGTCTCGATGTGAGCCCGCGCGGCAATCTCCGGCACGACGCCGCCGAAGGCCGCGTGCTCGGCGATCTGGCTCATGATCTCGTTCGATAGAATTTCGCGCGAACCGCCCGGCTGCAACTGGACGACGGCGGCGGCGGTTTCGTCGCAGGTTGTTTCAATGCCGAGAACGCGCATGGCTCTCCTTTAAAGAAAATTTGGCAACCGCTGCTAGGCGCATTACCTTCAACCTATGGAGCCATCTTATAGAGCCATCGCAACCAATAAGGAAATGCGCCGATTCCTTCCTCCGCATCGCGACCCAGCAAAGCTTTCCCCTTCCGGCTTGGGACGCGGGGCAGCCCCTTGGCGCTCGCCCAAGCGCGCGAACTCGTCGCTCGCCTCGAAGCCGTGCATGGCGCGGCGCATGCCGTCGAGATCGTCCCTATCAAAACCAGCGGCGACACGATTGTTCAGGTGCCGTTGAGCGAAGCCGGCGGCAAGGGGCTTTTCACCAAGGAGCTCGACCTCGCCTTGGCGGAGGGCAATATTGCAATGGCCGTTCATTCGGCGAAGGATTTGCCGACAATTCTCCCGGCAGGAATAGAAATCGCCGGTTATCTTCCGCGCGCGGATGTGCGCGACGCGTGGATTTCTCCGCACGCGCCGCATCCGCTTAAGCTTCCACCGGGAAGCCTTGTCGGCACCGCCTCGCTGCGGCGGGGCGCCATGGTCAGGCGGCTGCGGCCGGATGTGCGGATCGCGCTGCTGCGCGGCAATGTCGAGACGCGCCTTGCCAAAGTCGCCAAGGGCGAGGTTAGCGCCACGCTGCTGGCGCTCGCTGGGTTGAAGCGCCTCGGTCTCGAGGCGGCGGCTACGGCCGTGCTCGATGTGCGGGAATTTGTTCCGGCGGCGGGTCAGGGCGCGATTGCCATCACCATACGGGCGGGCGATGACGCCACGCGGGCTTTCCTGGCGCCGGTTCTCGACGCGGCGACGGGCGTGGCGCTTGCGGCGGAGCGCGCTTTTTTGCGGGTTCTCGATGGCTCCTGCAAAACGCCGATTGGCGCATATGCGTGCGTCGAGGCGGGCAACGTCGCTTTTCGCGCCATCGTGCTAAAACCCGATGGCTCAAAGTTTTTCGAGACGGCGGCGTCCGGGCCATTGCGCGATGCGGCATCGCTCGGCGAGGCGGCAGGGCGCGATCTCGCTGCGCAAATCCCCGCCGGTTTTTTTGACCTTTAGCGTTAAGGATTCGCGAGAGCAGCGGTTACGTGTTAAGTCTTGACGAGGTGCCTGAACCCGGCGGGAAGTTTCAAGGCAACTTCCAAGCGTCGCGCCGAGTGCGCAAGCGCGGTTATCGCATAAGGTTCCGTAATGGGAGGTTATGCGGCTTTCAGAGTGCACGACAGCCATCACCCGTGCTGCGACTAGAGGTCATCCACCTCTGGAAAACAGGAGAACGAGTTGGGCACCTTGTAGCAAGGGCCGCCTGAGGATACAGAAGGCCGCATTAGAAGATCGGGCGCTAGCGTAAGATGATTTTCAATACCCCGGCCAGCCGCGCTAAAGCGGACGCTTTGAACGTGAGACCGATTTGTTGAGCTGGCCTTTGGATGAAGGGCGTTGCTCACAATTGCATTCAGACCGCCCCCTTTCGAGTCTTTGGAGAATTCGGCAAGTGCAAGAAACCGAGCTTCGATGAGACCCACAAAGTGCATCCAAACAACACTCGGTTTTTTGCCCGTGCATTGATCGGCCCCCTTTTTTATGACGTGTATGACTCGTTTGGGTAAGATCGAAGGTTTGTGAGGGCGTACAATTAGACCGATTATTTTTCCTGCGGACTCGACAGCGCAACGGGCGTGTTCCCCTATCTCGTGAAGAATTTGGTATTGAAGGTTGACCACGTTTCCCGAGTCTAAAAGCTCCTTCCACTGGGGCCTTGGCGAGAAGTCGATCGAGAAATCCGTTGTTTTGAACGAGCGTCCCGAATCCGACCGTAGCGCCCCTTCGAATTGATCGCCTAGATTTTTGCATACGGCGACCGATCTATTGAGCTGCATAATGAATAAGCCAGACTCCGCGACCGGTGGGCGCTCCAGTACCGTTTTTCGAAAGCGCTCCAACAGATCGACAGTGAGTTCCGTTTTGATTTGCCCTCCCGTCTCCTCGGTCACGGTCTTGCACTCGACTTCAACCGCTCCGGAGGGAGTGTCCACCAGAAGGTCGAACTTACCCAACCCTTCGAGGTCCGCGAAGGTCACCGTGAAACCTTTGCGACCGAAGTGGGTAGCGCATCGAATTTCATGTTCGAGCTGTCGGATGTCTCGATCCGGCGACAGATTGTCTTTGAGCATGCGGTTGAGGCGTGAAGCCCCTTGAGAGGAAAGAGACCTCTTCGCACGATTGATTCCTGCGATGAATGAGGCGGCCCGTACAGCGGCAGGATTCGCAACGTCTAGCAAAAACGGGGCTGGCCCATCTAGGAAGCTAACATATTGCTCGTGAAAAAAGAATCGATCTCCAAAAAGTGACCGAGCGCCTGATGATAGCCCACCTAGTTTCTGCGCAACTTTCAAAATGGAATTGTCGAGAATGTCAGTGCCGACGAAATTGACGAATTCGGCAAACTCGCGCGGAAATTCCGATTGTACTAATGAATATGGGGCGGCTGCCCGAGCGGTGATATTTATTCCGCTTTGCAGTAAGCTCGGATAGGGCATTGGTCGACCCAGCTCCCAACCTTGTAGCGTGCGCAGCGATACCCCGAGACGGATGGCCGCCTCTGCCTGCGACAGAAGCTCTTGAGAACGCCATGCCTTTAGCGCGGGCGCGATATCATTGGATGGTGGCCCCGAGAGAAACTCGTTTAGCTTATCGATGGAAATACGCATCCGCTTACCCACGTCTCCAGACTACGCAATATACGTATACGCAATTTGCGTATGATGCAAGCCGTTCGGCGTCGGCCGAAGCGAAAACTAGGCCAAGTGCGCGCGCAGCGCATTGATTTTCAAGCGCTTTCTTGGTCCAGAAATCCGGTGCAAAACATTCCGCCGTTGACAGCCGTACCGGGGTTAAACGCTGGCGACGGACGAGGCCGGGCGGCGGCGGCTTGGGCATCCCTTGGAAACGTGATTTGAGCGAAACGTACACATTGGATGCGTCCCGGCAACAAGTGCGAGGGGCTTCGCTCATCATCGTCCATGCGGCGTAGCGTGGGCGCCATGCTGACGGGGGGTGAAGCTGACGTTGACCTCAACGTCCTCGTCGAGCTTGCCGAGCACGGCAATCATCCGGTCGAGCGTGAAGCGGCGCAGTTGGGCGTTGCGGATGCGCGAGAATTCGGAATGCGAAACGCCCGTAAGTTTCTCAGCGTCGCGTGTCGAGAGCTTGCGTTCATCGAGGATAGTAATGATCTTCGCCGCGAGCATGGCGCGAGCCTGTTCAAGCCCGGCGTTCTGCCGGCCAAAGTCGCGGTAGACGTTGCCGCTTCCGCGCACAAGCTCCATCTCGCGGGTTTTCATTTCAAAGCCTCCTTCAATCGCTTGAGCCGTTCGCGGATAAGATCGACCTCCATTTGCGGTGTCTTTATCCCTGACTTCGATTTCTTCTGAAAGGCGTGGATCACCCAGATGTCCGCGTCGATCTTGACGGCATAGAGCGCGCGGAAAGCGTCGCCTTGATACCGGAGCGCGAATTCGAACACACCCCCGTCAACGCCCATAAATGGCTTTGCCTTGTCAGACTTGCCGCCCTCGGCCGCGATGGTGAGCGCGTCGAGCATGTCGCTCCGCACGTCTTCCGGAAATTCTTCGAATTCCTTACGTGCCGCCTTGATCCATGAAATCAGCCGCGTGTCTCTCATTAGGCTTATGGTGACATATTTGTCACCATTTAGCAATTTTTTCGTTCAACCTCACGAAAAATCCGTAAGCGCCCTGTTCTTGGGTTCTTGGCAGCGGTGCAAAAACTCTCCGCTGTTGACCGCCATACCCGCTGTCAAATGCTGGTGACGGACGAGGCCGGGCGGCGGCTTGGGCATCCGTTGGAAACTAGGTGTCTACGGAAGTTTGTGATAGATCATTCCTATGATCGATCTGTCCCAGGAAACCGAGACGCTCGCCAAGCAGCTTGCGGCAGCCCAAAACCTCTCTGTTGACGAGGCCGTCAGGCAGGCGCTTGAAGAGAAAGCGCGCGCGGCGGGCGATTTGCCTGAGCCACCGGGGCGGCGCGATCAATCCACCGAAGCCATTGCCGCGCGGCATGCGAGCGAAAACCGAATCGTCGCGGAAATTGCGGCAATGCCTCTCCTTGACCAGCGATCTCCGCAAGAAATCATGGACGATCTTAACGCCCTATGATTGTCGTCGATAGCTCGGCCTTGATCGCCATACTTTTCGACGAACCGGAGAGGCAAGCCTTTCAAGACGTTATCACTGGCGGCGAGCGTTGCTTCATGTCGGCGGTCAATGCGCATGAGACGGCAAGCGTCTTGCGTGTGCGCCGCGGTTCGCAGGCGGTTGCGTGGCTCTGGCAACTGTTGGCGGAATCCGAAATTGAAATCGTCCCGTTCGACGAGGCGCAGGTGCGCGCCGCCGCAGCCGCCTTTGATCGCTACGGCAAGGGCATCCATTTCAAGGCGCGGCTCAATCTCGCTGATTGCGCCGCGTACGCGCTCGCCAAGACCATGGATTTGCCGTTGCTGTTTATAGGCGACGACTTCGCGGCAACCGACGTGCGGGTCTGTCTGTAGGTTGATCTGTTTTAACGAGCCCGCATTTTGGTCGTTCCTCCTGCCTTTGCGCCAAAACCTCGTTTGGCCTAGGATGGCGGCAACGATAGCCGGAAGGGCAGGAAGGAAGCGCCATCATGCCAGGTTCTCCCGCGAAGGCCGCCGTGGCCGGACCTCGCTCGGTCGCGCTGATCGGCCCTTATGGAAGCGGCAAGTCCACGCTCTTCGAGGCTTTGTTGGCCGCGGCCGGCGCGCCCCTGAAACGTCCCGGCGATATTCGCAAGCGGGTCATGAGCACCGAATTGAGGGTCGGGCATTGTACCTTTCTGAGCGACCGCTGGTCGATTGTGGATTGCCCCGGCTCGGTCGAATTCGCCTATGAGACGGAAGGGGCGCTGGCGGCGGTCGATCTCGCCATAGTGGTTTGCGAGCCCACGGAAGGCCGGGCGTCCAGCGTGCCGCTCTTGCTGAAGGCGCTCGAGGAATACCGGCTGCCTCACCTGATCTTCGTCAATAAGATCGATACGCTGGCCGGCTCGTTTGATGACACGCTCGCGGCGCTCCAGGCGCATTCGAAATATCCGCTGGCGCCACGCCAATTGCCGATCCGCGAGGGCGATGCGGTCATCGGCTATATCGATGTCGTGAGCGGACGTGCTTACCGGTACGGCACGAACCAAGCCGCGGAGCCCATCGAGCTTCCCGCGCATCTCCGCGATCCCGAGAAACACGCGCTCGATGGGCTGGCCGAGGTGCTGGCCGACCAGGACGATGCGCTCTTGGAAAAACTGATCGAGGAAATCGCCCCAACATCGGCGGAAATCTACCAGCAATTGCGCAAGGACCAGGCCAGCGGCACGATCGTCGAGGTCCTGCAAGGATCGGCCGCGCGCGGGCAAGGCATCTTGCCGCTTTGGAAAACGATGCGGCATGACGTGCCGGATGCCGCCAAAACCGCCGCCCATCGCAGCATTGCGACTGAAGGAGAGCCGCTCGTCCAAATCTTCAAGACAGTCCAGGCGGGCAAGATTTCCTATGGCCGGATCTGGCGCGGCCTGCTACGCGACAGCGCGACTTTCGACGGCGCGCGCGTCGGCGGCATTCACCGTTATACCGGCGGCGAACCGGTCAGGACGCCGGAAGCCGATGCGGGGGAGCTGGTCGCGCTTGGCCGGCTCGAAGGGGTCGCGACCGGGGCGATCCTTGGAACCCTTGGCACGACAGGGTCCTTGCCGTTTCCGCCGCCGCCGCCGCCAGTCTATGCGCTCGCGATCACGGCAAAAGACCGCAAGGACGACGTCAAGCTCTCTGGCGCGTTGCAGAAGCTCGTAGCGGAAGACCCGGCCCTTAGCGTCGAGCACGCCGCGGAAACCGCCGAGACGATCCTAAAGGGGCAAGGCGAAATTCATCTCAACGCGGCCCTCGAACGGCTGGCTTCGACCTACAATCTCCAGATTGCCACGGCGGCGCCGAAAATTGCGTATAAGGAAACGATCAAGCGCCGGGTCCAGCAGCATTCCCGGCACAAACGCCAATCCGGCGGCCATGGCCAATTCGCCGACGTGAAGCTGGAAATCGAGCCGCGCGGCCGCGGCGAGGGCTTTCTGTTCACGGATAAAATCGTGGGGGGCACGGTGCCGAGGCAATATATTCCGGCGGTCCATGAAGCGGCCGAGGAGGCCATGCAAAAGGGACCGTTCGGCTATCCCGTCGTCGATGTCGGGGTGACCCTGGTCGATGGCACCTTCCACGCCGTGGACAGCTCCGACATGGCTTTTCGAACCGCGACCCGGTTGGGGATCAGCGAAGGTCTCGCCAAGGCGGAGCCGGTTTTGCTCGAGCCGATCGAACACGTCACGGCGAGCGTGCCGAACATTTTCACCGCCGCGGCGCAGCGCTTGCTGACCGGACGCCGGGGCCAGATCCTTGGCTATGCCGAGCGGCCCGGCTGGCCTGGCTGGGACGACGTCGAGGCGCTCGTGCCGGCCGCGGAGCTGCATGACTTCATCATCCAGCTCCGGTCCGACACGATGGGGCTTGGCCACTATCGCCGGCGTTTTGATCATCTCGCGGAAGCCCGCGGCATGACGCCATAGCCGGGGGGGCAAGGGCTACGATCCAGGCGATGGGGTGAAGAACTTCATTCCCCGCGCTCACCCTTCGAGACAGCCCTTCGGGCTTCCTCAGGGCGAGGGACGCGCCGCATCCTTCGCGACGCCCGCATTTTATGTCGGGCTAGCCCGACACCAACATCGATCGCGCGACAAATTGGTATTTTTGGCAGTTTGATCGTGCGACGGGGGGCAGCGGCTGCGCTTGACCCTAAGCAGAGGTGCGCCATAAGCTGCGCCAAATATAAAACGGCGTTTGGCATTTAATTTCCCGCCGGGGATATGCCTGCGATGCGTCATGGGGTGGTGTTCGTCGTTGGCTTTTTGCTCGTGGCGTGCAGCCCTTTCCGGGCATGGGCGGACGAACCAGCATGTGTCGTCCGGGTGAAGGGCGAACCGATTAGAGATGTCCAGAGTTTTTACGCCGCGCCGGGCGGGCTGCTGCTAGGCGCGCTCCAGGGCCTGTTCCGTTACGACGGCGCGCGCCTCGACCGTGTGGAGGGCGAACCGACTGAAAGTGTCTTTAAATTTCACTACACGCCGGGCGGCCTGTCGGTGGGCGCGTGGCATGGCCTGTTCCGTTACAACGGCGTACGCGTCGACCGTGTGGAGGGCGAATGGACTGAACGCGTCTTTGCCTTTCACGACACGCCGAGCGGCCTGCCGGTGGGCGCGTCCAGAGGCCTGTTCCGTTACGACGGCGCCCGCCTCGACCGTGTGGCGGGCGAAACGACTGGAGCCGTCTTTAACTTTCACGACGCGCCGGGCGAGCTGATGGTGGGTGCGGAGAGGGGGCTGTTCCGTTACGACGGAGCGCGCGTCGACCGTGTGGCGGGCAAAATTGGCGAAGTCTATGATTTTCACGACACGCCGGGTGGCCTGCTGGTGGGTGCGCGGGGGGGGCTGTTCCGTTACGACGGCGCGCGCCTCGACCGTGTGGCGGGCGAAACGATTAGCGTGAGCTGGAGCCGGCGTTTTCACGACGCGTCAGGCGGCCTGTTGGTGGGCGCGTACAAAGGCCTGTTCCGTTACGACGGCGCGCGCCTCGACCGTGTGGAGGGCGAAACGACTGGCGAAGTCAATGATTTTTACGACGCGCCGGGCGGGCTGCTGGTGGGTGCGGACAGGGGGCTGTTCCGTTACGACGGCAAGCACGTCGTCCGTGTGGAGGGTGAGCCGATTGACCGAGTCGATGATTTTCATGACACGCCGGGCGGCCTGCTGGTGGGCACAAACAATGTCCTGTTCCGTTACGACGGCGCGCGCGTCGTTCATCTGGAGGGGGAACCGACTGGCGAAGTCTATGATTTTCACGACACGCAGGGCCGGCTTTTGCTGGGCGCGTCGAAGGGCCTGTTCTGGGCGATTCTTCAGCCGCTCGCTACGTCAAAGATCGTTCTGGACAATGTTTCGCAGCTCAAAGGAGCCGCCCCGGGCCAGGTCGACATCTCGACGCGCTGGACCATGACCCACCCGTGCTCGGCTTTCGCCGAGAAGTTTAATCTGCAGATCGTCGCGACAAACGCGAAGGGCGAAGACTTTGCTAAGAAGCCAGCGATTGGCTTCCGGTTCCATGATAACGCCATGTCGTTCGAGGCCGCGATGCCGGTTACTGATGCCGGGAACTGGACCTTTCGCGTCGTCTCCTTGGCGACGGGGACCGAGACGACTATCGGCGCGCCTTCGGAACCCATTCCATTCGTCACGCCCGGCCCGCGCGGAGCTCGGGAATGGCTCGCCACATGGGGGAAGGTCATCGCGGCGTATTCTGGCACATTGTGGGCAATGCTTAATCTCGCAGTCTTCGTCGCCGCCGGCTACTCGGCCGCCGCTTGGCGTCTGGCGACGGATGAGCTTTGGGGAAAGAAGGCGCTGTTCATGCAAAGCCTGCTGCTGCGGCATTGGCGAGGCGCGCAACTCTGGCTGCTCGATCTTTATGTGCGGGAGCGCCGCACGGCCGCTGCGAGCAAGTCTCTCCCTTATCTGCCTCTGCCGCTCACCGGTCCCGATGGCAAGTTCGCCGACAGCGACTCTGTGCTCGCGCGTCTTGCCGCGGAGCGTCATCTCTGGGTTCAGGGCGGCGCCGGCATGGGCAAAACGGCGATGTTTTTGCACTTGCGCCAGACCCATTTTGCTGGAACGGAAAACACAGCCCGTGCGATCTTCCGGCGCGATGGCTATGTGCTCGTGCCGATCGAGGCGCGGCGTTTCCCCGAAGCACCCTTTGACGAGAAAGGCGGCTCGGCGTGGGTCGTTGCTTGTGTGCTCAGTGTTCTCTCGGAAGGGGGTCTGTCTTTCGAGGATCGCGGCCTGCTACGCGCGATGCTGAGAAAAGGCGCGCTCGCTATTGCCATCGACGGCCTGAACGAAGTAGCGCGCGGCCAAGCCGTGAGCGCTTTTGCAGCGGAATTCCCGGCAGCGCCCTTGTTTGTGACGTCGCAAGAGCCGGGGGAGTCTCCCTTCGAAGTCTGGCACCTGCCGGGCACAATTGCCGAACATGTCAATGGGTTGCTGGCGCTTTACTTGGGGCCGCATCGAGGCGAAGCTTTGGCGAGGCGCCTGCGTGATAGCGGCCTCATCCAGCATCTGCGGTCGGGCTACGATGTCCGGCTCGTTATCGAGCTGGCGGAAGCCGACCCGGAAGGCGCGAATCTGCCGCATGATCGACTCGGACTTTACCGCGCTGCGGTGGCGGCGGCGTGGCCAGAGGGGGATCAGCGTCTTGACAAGCTGCAGGCGGCGGCTTGGAAACTTATTTCCGAGCGCGGGCCAAACGAAGACAAACGGCGGCTGAAGCCCGACGAGGACGCGCCAAAAGATTTGCTTGAGCAACTCGAAGCCGTGCGCGAGCAATCGGGCCGCAGCATTCGCCTGATCCGTGGAGCCCCGCCTGGCTATGAGTTCGTGCATGATCAGATGAATGCGTATCTCGCTGCTTGCTGGCTTGTCGATCTTCCAACCGGCGCAATAATGCGTGAAAAACTCGGAGAGACAAAGGCATGGCAAGACGGGCTCGAAGCTCAGCGCACGCTATGGTGTTTCGTCGCGGCGATGTTGGACCAATCGCGACTGGAGGCCTTGTGGATTTTCGCCGGCGATGATGACCGGCGCGCGGTCCTTGGCCGCGCATTGGCGGAGCGGGCGGAGCGGGAGGGCTGGCCACTGACACGACCGCCACTAAAAGCCCCTGCTGCTGCCGAGTGAGGGGGCGAAATGCGCGCATGATCTTATCCAAGAAGTCTGCAACTTTTTCGGGACATCGTCTAAGCAGCGGCGGTTGCCGCGCCGACCAGCTTGCGCGCTTCGATCGCGCTGATCGGATGGCCGAAGGCATAGCCCTGCGCGTATTCGCAGCCGAGCTGAGAGAGCTCGATCGCGTCGGATTCCGTTTCCACGCCTTCGGCGACGACCTCCATCCCGAGATCATGGGCGAGCGTCACGATCGAGCGCAGGATGACGGGCCTTGCCCCTTGCCCATTCTGGCGCACGAAGGACTGATCGATCTTGATCGTATCGAACGGAAATCTTTGCAAATAAGCCAACGACGAATAGCCGGTGCCGAAATCGTCGAGCGAGAGGCCGGCGCCGAGCTCGCGGATGCGGGTCAGCATTTGCGCCGCATATTCGGGATTTTCCATGACTAGCCCTTCGGTCAATTCGAGCTTCAAGGTGCCGGGGCTTACGTTGGCGCGGGTCAGCACCGCTCTCACGTCATGCAGGAGATCGTGGCGGAGCAATTGGCGCGAGGAGACATTGACGCTGGCGAAAATTGGCGGGTCGACGTCGAGCGCGTGTTGCCAGGCGGAAAGCTCGCGGGCGGCGCGCTCCAGCGCGAAAATCCCGAGATCGACTATCGTGCCGGTCTCCTCGGCGAGAGGAATGAATTCGGCGGGGCCGAGCCGGCCCAGACGCGGATGATCCCATCGGAGCAACGCTTCGAAGCCCGCGACCGTGCGGTCCTCGAGCCGGACGATCGGTTGGAAAAGGACCTTGATTTCGCCGCGGTCGAGCGCGCGACGTAGGTCGGCGTCGAGTCCGAAACGATCCGAGCGCAGCGTGCGCATCGACGGCCTGAACACTTCGATGCGATTGCCGCCCATGCGCTTGCCATGCCGCATCGCGATTTCGGCATCCTTCAGCATGTCCTCGCGCGTCGCGTGCAGTTGCGGATCGTAGAGCGCGAGGCCAATTGAGGCGGTTAGCGGAATTTCCTTGTCGCCAAAGGTCACGGGAGTCGACACGACGCGGCGAACCACATTGGCGAATGCGCTGATCTGAGCGGTCTCGTATTCCGAAACGACCAGGACCGCGAATTGGTCGCCGGAGAGCCGGGCGAGCGTATCCCGAGGTTTCAGGACGCGGGCGAGCCGCCGGGCGAGAGTGAGCAGAATGGAATCGGCGGCGGAAAGCCCGGCGGCCTCGTTGATTTGCTTGAATCGGTCGATGTCGATGCTGATGATCGCGGGGCGGATGCGATTGTCGGTTTGCGCGAGCGCTAGGACCGCGTCGACGCGATCGAAGAAAAGCTCCTGGTTCGGCAAGCCGGTCAGATTGTCGTGCACGGCGTCGTGCAGAAGCCTTTCCTCGGCGACCTTTGCCTCGGTGATGTCGACGAGGGTGCCGACAATACGGACGACCTCGCCGTCGGTCCCGACGACGGGACGTGCTTTCACACGGAACCAGTAATAATCCGCGCCGTCGGCACGCAAGCGGAAGTCTTGATTGATCCGCCCGCGCCTCTGCTCGAGCATCGCATCGAGACAGGCGCGGAAACGATCCCTCTCGGCTGGGTGCAAGACGTCGAGCCATGCTGCCGCCGGCCCTTCGAGCGCGCCGGGGGCAAGGCCCAATTGAACCTCGACCTCGGGACTGACATAGACGCGGTCGGCCGCCACATCCCAGTCGAAAATGACATCGCCGCTGCCGGTCAAGGCGAGCGCCTTGCGTTCTGTTTCCGATAGGGCGCCGGTCCCAAGCGCGCTGCCGGAGAAGGCGTTTTGCATGATCGTGAAACCGATGAGCATGACGATGAGCACGAGGCCGCCGACCAGGGCCGGCGAGACAAGATCGTTGGTCAACGTTCCGGTGACCGTGAAGGCCGCGCCGATGACCCAAATCAGGAGCAGCAACCACGTCGGAATAAGCATGATGGCGCGGTCGTAGCCATGCATCGCGAGGTAGAGCACGAGGACGAATCCGGCGCCCGCGATCGTCGCAAGCGAGATGCGCGCAACCCCTGCCGCGACCGGCGGATCGTAGAGAGCAAGGCCGACGAGCGCAGCGAGAAAAATCAACCATGCCGCCGCCACATGCGAAGCCCGCACATGCCAGCGGTTGAGCTTGAGATAGGCGAACAGAAAAACCAAAAGAGTCGCCGAGAGGGTAGTTTCGACGCAGGCGCGCCAGACCCGATCGGATTGGCCTACGGTGCCGAAGATCTTGCGCCAGAAACCGAAGTCGATGCAGACATAGGCGAGCACCGTCCAGGCGAGCGCGGCGGCGGCCGGAAAGATCACCGCGCCCTTGACGACGAAGACGATGGTAAGAAACAGCGCGAGCAGCCCGGCGACCCCAATGACAATGCCCTTATAGAGGGCAAGGCTCGTCATTTTGTCTTTGTAGGCGTCCGGTTCCCACAGATAGAGCTGGGGCAGGTTCGGGGTCCGCAGTTCCGCGACATAAGTGACGGTCGTGCCAGGGTCGAGAGTCAGGCGAAAAACGTCGGCGTCCGCGCTTTCATCGCGTTCAATCGGAAAACCTTGGCTCGCGGTAATCGCGGAAATGCGCGACGCGCCGAGATCGGGCCAGATCACGCCGGAGCCGACCAGCCGGAAATGCGGCGCGACAAGCAATCTTTCGATTTGTTCGGTGGTATCGTTGGTGAGCGCGAAGACGATCCAATCCGGACGTGTCCCTTCGTCCCGCGCTCGCACCTCGATGCGGCGAACGATGCCGTCGGAGCCGGGCGCGGTCGAAACGACAAGACGGTCGCCGTCGGAATGATAGGTCTCAAAAGCCTTGGTCAGGTCGATTGCTTGCGACTCGATCGGCACGCGCACCGATTCGATGGCCCTTGCCGGGGAGAGCCCCGCCGCGAGCGCCAAGAGGACGAAAAGAAAACGCGGAACCCGCGCAAGGCTCGCCAAATGCATCGATCCCGCTTGATGGGCCGGACCGCGAAGATTGCGGACCGCCCCGGTTGCGGCAGGGATTGGTAAGGCTTATGGAGCCGCACGGCAAGAGCCGGGCCGAGTCCCACCCTGGATGAAGCAAGGAATATGGAAAGATGTCAGAATTCAAGTAAGCCGGGCAGCTGCGCTGCTCGCCTGCGCGCGCAATTCCGCGGATTGGCGGTTAGCTCGCGCCGCGGTTTTTGTGGCTCCGCAATGGCGCCAGAAGTTGGTCCATCGGAAGCCGTGGCTTTTGGACGTCCGCCAGGAAAACGCTTTCCCCGCGGCCTCCGCAAGCAAGGACGCCTACCGCGCGCGCGTCATTTGAAATTCGCGGGTTTTGCCGTCGTCGCCATTCCGGCGCATTCCGCGTGTACCGCATCGCGACACCGGCGACAACCCGCGCCCTACCGTTCCCCTGCGCCGCTCGCGGATGCGCCAGGCAGCTCGGCCGCATCCGTCGTCCCTGCTTTGAACATCGCGTGCACGATTTGGCCGATATACGCGGCAAAAATTGTTTCGCCCAGAACCAATAACGCCTTGAACTGGTCGAAATCGGCAATTCCTAGATTATAGGCTTTTATGATGATGATCATTATAAGATAAAGTATAAACATGAAAGTTATTATACATGATATTAGAGCGAACCCTAGGGAATATCTCTTTTGCGTGCGTTGGTCTATTTCCTTATTGGCTATGATATCCTTAATTACAGCCGACGTATAGACGGATGTAATAGGAAGAAATATGGAAATTGTGGTGCTTGCCTCCTGGAATGTGAAGCCGCTGCGAAAATACATAACCAAGATAAGAGCTATTATCGAAAAATGGCCGATAAGTATTAATGATGACACGATAGATTTTAGGACATATTGGTTCATGTGATGCGCTATTCTTTTACTGTTGTTGCAAATTGGCGAATGTTACTTTTGTGTACCATGATATATCAGAAAGGTAGTCTTTTTCCATGGACCGATAGGCACTCGTGGCGGGCGGCGAGTCGCCAATTCCGGTGGCATAAGAGCCCTCGACCATTGCCTCTATCTCGCCAGGCTTGATAAGCACGAGATGAATTTCTAGCCGTTCCCAATAGTTATGACCTATCAATACGCTGCCACGAAGGCCATTAACCACGACTTTCAGCACCCTTTGATTCCGGTCGGTTACTCTTACTTCCGTCGGTTTCGGATATTTTGCTTTCAACAAAGCGACAACGTCCTCAAGATCATCTGCCCGAGGAATATTTGCAGCTGGCACCGCAAGGGAAACATCGGGATGCACACCGCTGATATCGATTATCGCGTCAAACGACTTCGGACAGAAATAGTCCTCCCTCTCGACGTGAGCGAATAGACCGCTACCTTGCAGAATGTCTAGCCAGAACCATTCTTGCCCGACCGGAACCGTGATCTTTGTTAAGTCGATGGAATCGTTTATTTTTGCTTCCAATCCATAGGCGCGAATAAGGGCGATTGCCTGGGTCCGATCGCCTTCCTGAAACTCGGCTTTCACTACTCCGGGAGTGTGCAGCCCTGCCGGGCACTTATTGATCGATAAAAGCTTTGCGGCCTCAAGATCCCGCAATTGGCGCTGATATTGGTCCGAGGAGAGGAGGCCGTATTTCTTCAACTCCAAAAGGGCATCTTTTTTCTTGTCGAGTTCCGCGTCCGTGGCGGTTGAGGCGCTTTTAGACTCTGGCTGTGCGTCAGGCCTAACCGACCCAGTGGGGTTCAGGTCAACCGGCGACGCGTTCTGCGGAGGTTCCGCATCTTTGGGGGTTGGAGGAGCCGGCGGGTCCGACGGTCCGGCGGATCGGCGCTCGACGAGTGCAGCCGCGTTCTCAGCCATCAGCGGCGCTGCTGTCGCGGCTTTTAGCAATTCATAGGCATCGACGATGCCCGCGATGGAACTTCCGTCCGCAGCGGCCGAGCTCAAGTGTTTGGCTGTCTGGACCAAAAGGTCACGCACGGCTTTTGGATCGAGACCAGGTTTGGCGTCGAGAAGGAGGGCGACGACGCCGCTGACCTGTGCGGCCGCCATCGACGTGCCAGAATCGTACCTGTAGGCACCAGCTGGCGCGGCGGCGAAAATATCGACGCCGGGTGCCGCGACGCACGTAGTCGAGCAACGGCTGGCATCCTTGAAAATAGTGTCCGCCCGATCGGTCGCCGTTACCGGGATGACATTTTCGTAGGCGGCAGGATAGGAGGGCTTTGCCGCCTTGCCCTCGTTGCCGACGGCGGCGACGAAGATCACGCGCCGGCGCGCTCCCTCGGCGAGCTCCCGCGACAGATCGGGATCGGGCGGCCCCGCGAAGCTCATGTTAACGACCTGTGCCTTATGCTTCACCGCCCATTCGGTCCCGGCCAGAATATCGAAGGTCGTGCCAAGCACCGCGGTCCTGCCGCCGCCTTTGGCGAAAGCCCGGACCGCAAGAAGGTGCGCTTGCGGTGCGACACCCGTGAGCGCGGCGTGGGAAGCGATAATTCCGGCGACTTCGGTGCCATGAACGGGTCCGTCAGCCAAGTTGCCGGGTAAAGTCTGTTTCCCGTTGCCGCCGTCAATGGCGTCGTAACTCCCAGTAATTGCGCCCGAAATCTCGGGATGGGTCGAATCGATGCCGGAATCGATCACGGCGACGAGCGTCTTTTCGCCATTCGAGATCGCGTGCGCCTCGGGCAAATGCATTTTGAAACCAGCATATTGGTTCCCCGCCAAGCTCCCGTTTTGGTCACTTTGCTGGAGGCGATAGAGATAGTTTGGCTGAACAGTCCCTATTCGAGCGTCTCTTTCGAGAATGGCAACAACCGTGGGAACCGATCGCTTGTCCCTGATCTTGTAGCGGTACAGCGTCGTTCCGATGAGTTCGAGAGGTTGTAACGCTAGCCGTTGCAGCCGTTGCCGCCTGGCGATCGCATCGGCCGTTTGCGGCGAAACGCCCGCGGCGAGTTCGAACAAGATCTCGTCTGGAACATAGCGATGCTCGTCTCTGGCGGGAACAGCGCTGGGCGGACGCTGGCGAGGTACCCGGGTGATCCGCTGTGGTTCTGGGGGAGGTGGCGGGGCCGCATTGGCGTTCGCGGGCGGCGGTGGCGGCTGAGCAGGCGGCGCGGCCGCATGCTGGTTCGTGGACGGCTTTGGCGGCTGAGGCGGCGGCGGCTCCGCAGTCTGAACCGGCGGCGGAGCGGGGGGCGCCCAAGCATTTGTTGGCGGCTGCGGCGGGGGCGGCGGGGGTAAGGATACGACGGGACCGCAAGGGGCTCCTCGGCCCACTTTCGCATATGCGCGATATCGGGAACCACCGCAGCCAGTTGTTGTTGGCGGCGGAGGCGGCGGGGGTAGGGATACGACGGGACCGCAAGGGGCTCCTTGGCCCACTTTTGCATATGCGCGATATCGGGAACCACCGCAGCCAGTTGTTGTTGGCGGCGGAGGCGGCGGGGGCAGGGATACGACGGGACCGCAAGGGGATCCTTGGCCCGCTTTTGCATATGCGCGATATCGGGAACCACCACAGCCACCTGTTGGCGGCGTCGGTGGGGGTTTTATGCCGCCACCCGTAGAAGGGTGTCCTTCGCCTACTTTTGTCGGTGCGCGACATGGGTAGCCATCACAGGCGCCTCGTGGCGGCCGCCGCCCCGGCGGGACTTCCATGGTCCCTACCTTGGACGGATGTCCCTGGCCCGGCCCAGGGGTGTAGGTTGGACGACATGGGCGGCCACCGCAGTTACCTCGCGCTGGGAATTCCGGCGTGCCAACCCGAGACGATTGTTCATGGCCAGGCCGCTGACCGTAATTTCGTTGCCCGCCGCCAAAAGAACCGAGAGGAGATTGTTGGCGAACCTGCGGCTGTCCCCTGTACTGGCCCCAAGGAGACCTGCCTTGGAAACCTTGTCCGGCAAGGCCAGGCCCGCTGCGGGACATGAACCCCTGCCGCCCCCATCCTCGTCCGCTCCCAAAGCCGCCCCCGAAACCGTGCTGCTGCATCAACCCAGGTGTCCCGTGCCCTCCTCCGAAGCCAAAGCCCCCGAATGCCGCCGCAGGGAGCGGCGCAAGCGCAAGCCCGGTACCCAAAAATAGGGTGGGACAGAGCCATACGAACGACGATAATAGCGGGGGCGCAAACCGCTTCCTTGGCAAACGGCCTTCGGTTGGACCGCTCTTTTCCATGGCTCGCCTCCAATATCACCCGCGTGACCCCACTTTATGGGTGGCATCACAATCCATTCATCCAAATAAATCCCGTATCGCCCGGATTGATTGTCACGAAACCGTTTGCTCCGCGCCCTCTATTCAGGGGGCAAGCCGTTGCTAAATCGTTCACCGCGCGCTGCGGCGCCATCGGAGCGCTCGAAGCCATCCGCCTCACGATGGCCGGTACGCCGCTCCCGAACCCTGCCTGAACAGCACGTTGCAACCCGGGGGCTGAGCAATTATCATTTGTTCAGGCTTTTCCTCTCACGTTATGTGCTATCCGACTGCACATAACGTGAGATTCGCAGCGTTAAGGGCGACGTGACACCTTCATTGGTCGTCATCCTCGTCTTTGTGGTGGCGGTGGTCGTCATCGTCATCGCAACAGCATTGCCGAAGACATTCCCCATGATGCTTGTCGCAGTCCCCTTTCCGGCAATCGTCACAACACTTCTTGCAGCTACAGCGCTCCCAGATCGTGTAGGCGGTGACATCCAGTACTTTGACCGGCGTCACTGGGTCATCGCTCGTAATAATCAGATCCTGGGATCTCGGGCATTGTTCGGTGGCCTTGTAGCGAATGACCAGATTCAGGCACGAACCGGGATGAAGCGTCGCAGGAAACGGGTTATTGATCAGCTTCCAGTGGCGATTCTGGCGTTTGAATTTCACGCTCAATACATGCAGGTGGCACTCGCCCACGTTGCAGATTGCGATCACACGTTCGGCGCAAGTACACGCGGGGACCCCGCCGAAGCATGTCGAACCTGTGACGGTGATTTTGCCGGAGGGCGCATCGCCGCTTACCGTGACGCTCGATGGACTCGCCGGATCATTGCTCAAGACCGTGATGGTCGCAGCCTTGGGGCCGAAGCTCTCCGGCTGGAACCGGATTGGAACCGGCGAGGAATCGCCCGCCCCAATGTGGATCGGGTACGACAATACCTGCGGCAGGAGAAACTCAATGGACGTACTCGTGATCGCGCTGATCGACAGTAGACATTCGCCGCTATTGCTGAGGATCAACTGTTCATCGACGAAGGAACCGATGCAGACCTTGCCAAAATTTCCACTGTCGGCGATCAGCGAAGTCAGCCAGGGGGGTGGCGCCGTGCCAGACACGCGGACCACCTTGGGCCCGGCGAGATCATCGCTATCGATGATTATGCTTGCGTGGACCGGTCCGGTTCCGGTCGGCTGGAAGCGGATCGGAAATTCGATCGCAGTTCCGGGAGCGACCGTCAGCGGGTAGCTCGCGACGGCCGGTGGCAGAAAATCGGGTGACGAAGAGGCGATGTCCGTGACCGAGAGTTTGCAAGTGCCGTTGTTTGCAAGTGTCAATGGCTCGTCACGGAACGAGCCGACGCAGACTTTGCCGAAGTCCCCGTGGTCGGCGATGGCAGTGGCTAGGGAACCGGTCCCGGCCGTGGCCGTGACGTTGATGTCGAACGTTGGTGTGACGGGATCGTTGCTCGTGATCCGAATGGTGCCTGTCTGGGTGGTCCCCACCGCCGTCGGCGTGAAGGTGATCGTGAAGTCGACCTCAGCGCCCGGCTTGAGCGTGACCGGCGTTGACGGAAACGGCTGGACGGTGAAGGGCCCAGGGTTGGGTAACGCTAGGACCTGGTCGACGATCAGGTCGAGGTCGCCGACATTGGTGATCTCCACGGAAAGAGACGCCGTGCCGCATACCGTGCCGAAATCGCCGCCGTTCTCCACGTCGACCGCGATGGCCGGCAGCGCGGGTACGATCGTCACGGCAACGGGGTCCGACGGAATGCCATTGGCTACCGCCACGAGTTGATAGTTGCCCGGGGGCACGCTCGGCGGAATCGACAATATGGTGCTGACGGCCTGGGTGCCGGTTGCTACTCCCATGGTGGAATGCCTGGCTGTCCGGCAATAGATCACCTTGGCGCCTTGTTCCAGCCTGGCGATGGGGTAGTTCGTCGCCATGGTGGCGTCGTCGCCATAGAAACATGCCTGGGACAAGCCGTTGAACTGCCGGCCCGAAAGCAGGTAGTGATGGCCGACCGCCATGATGGGCGGAATTGCGGTGATGGCTGGTTTCCATGACGGATTCGGCGCACCGTCCGGCGTGTAGATTGTAACGGCTGCCGATTGGTTGCTGAACAGCACTTGTCCATTCGGCAGGAGCAGGAAACGCCCGGTGAAGCAAGGTCCCGCCGAGTTGCTCGGTGTGCCCACCGGATTGAGGGTGTTGGTCGCCGGGTCGTACTCAAAGAAGGATGTCGGTCCGGGGAATGAGCAAGGCGGAGCGGGGCTGGCCGCAAGAAGTACGCGACCGTTCGGCAACAAGGCGGCCGGCGCATCGATGGGGTGTAGCCTGTTGTTGGATGCGTCGACGATCGTGGGACCTGCCTGCCAGGTTCCTGGATCCGATGGATTCGCTGGCGGGATGTAAAGAGCGGTGTCACCGGTAGAACCTATCACGAACGCGCGGCCATCGGTCAGAAGGACAGTTGGCCCGATCTCCGCCACGATGCCTGGACATGCCTGCGGCAAGGTAGACGGCGTCGAACCTGCCGACACCCAGATGTTCGACGATGGGACGTACTTCTCCGCGTTAGGGATGTTGCTGCAATCCACGGTGAGCACCGTGTCGTCGGGGAGGAGAGTGAACGACTCTTCGGCACAGCGATCGCCTTTATTCGGGCCAGCCGTGAACACCCCCGTCGCGGGATCGAAAAACGCCGTTTGCGAGTCATTGATATTGCCGAGCAGCACGCTGCCATCAGCAAGTACGCAGAGCGGCACGTCCCCCACATTGGTCCATCCGCTCGGTGTCGCCAGATTTGTCCATGCCGATGTCACCGGATCGTACCGGGTCGCCGCTGCCACGTCGGCGCTTATTCCGGTGTTGTATTCGCCACCTGCAATGAGCACGGTGCCGTCGCCGAGAACAGCGGAGCCGAAGAATAGCGGGCCGTAGGTTGGGCCACCGGCGAACGCCGGAATCGCGTTGTTCGGCGGCATCGGCTGCAGCGCTGTCCACTTGCCGTTGGTGTAGCTTCCGGATGCGTTGGGGTTGAGTTGATGCCAGTTTGGCGAGTCGGACTGGTGCGCAATGACCGTGCCGTCGGTCAATAGCAGCATCGTGTCGACGCTCGCTCCGGGCTGCTTCGAGAGATCTGCCCAAGTACCCGCCACGGTTGCCTCCTGTGATGGTGGTTGTGCCAGCTTCTACTGAAATTAACTTTCCTAATCCCGTATCGCCCGGATTGATTGTCACGAAACCTTTTCCTCCGCGCCCCCTTTTCAGGGGGCACCGCTGTTGCTAAATCGTTCACCGCGCGCGGCGGCGCCGGAGGGGGGTCCGATGGGGGCGGTCGAACAGTTGATGGACAGAATTCGCCGCGGTCATCCCTCGCCAGTAATGGCAATTAACGGCCACCGGCAAAGGTTTCACCTCGATGCGCCAAACAACCGCCCGCTTTTTCGCCATGAAGCGGAAGGGCCAGCCGATCGCCGTGCTGACCGGCTATGACGCCCCGACCGCCAAGGCCGAGGAGGCTGCTGGCGTCGACATCATTCTCGTCGGCGACAGCGTCGGCACCAATATGCTGGGCTACGCCAGCGAGAGGGACGTCACCCTCGCCGACATGTGCCATCACACTGGCGCCGTGCGCCGAGGCGCGCCCGAAACCACGATCATCGCTGATTTGCCCTATCGCAGCTATGACACGCCTAAGATCGCGGTCGAAAGCTCCCGCCGCCTGATCGAGGCCGGAGCCGATATCGTCAAATTCGAAGGGTCGCAAACCGGCATCCTCGATGCCCTCGCGCGGGCCTCGATCGAAGTCTGCTGTCACCTGGGGCTCCTGCCGCAGCATCATGACGACAAACGCCTCAAGGGCCAAACGGCGGCGGACGCGGCGCTTCTGCTCGCCGACGCCATCGCCCTCGACGAAGCCGGAATGGCGATGCTCGTTCTCGAACTCGTGCCGGAAGAGGTCGCCGATCGCGTGACAAAATCGGTCAAGGCGCCGACCATCGGGATCGGCGCCGGACGCATGACCGATGGGCAGGTGCTTGTTATTTCCGATGTGCTCGGCTTTACGCCCGCTAACTACCGTCACAACCGGCGCTACCAGGAAGTAGGCCAGCTCATGCTGGAGGCGGCAAAAGCCTATGTCTTGGATGTGCGATCCAGAAATTTTCCCGCCGAAGCGAATAGATTTTGCATGGACGCGGATGAGCTCGCGATCTTTCGTAAGGACAAGCCGTAAGCCTTATCCGCCAAGCTGCCCTTTGACGACCGCGCTGGCTTTCGCAAAATCCATCCGGCCCGCATATTTGCCCTTGAGCGCGCCGATCACTTTTCCCATGTCCTTGATGGACGAGGCCTTGGTGTCGGCGATGGCGGCGGCGATCGCCTGCTCCACTTCCGCCTCGCTTAGCTGTTGCGGCAAAAAGCCCTGGATGATCGCGATTTCCTGGCTCTCTTGCGTCGCGAGGTCCACCCGGCCCGCTTTTTCGTAGATCTCTTGCGATTCCTTCCGGCTCTTCGTCATCTTCTGGAGGAGCGCCAATATCTCTTCATCGGCGACGGTTTTCCCCTGCCCTCGCGCCTCGATATCTTTGTCCTTGAGCGCGGCCATGATCATGCGGATCGTGCCGACGCGGCGCTTTTCGCCGGCCTTCATCGCCGCCTTGAGCTCGCTTGCAAATTTTTCGCGCATCGGCTTCCTCCTCGCCTTTTCATGGGATTTGACGGCGGGATTGGGCCGCTTTATCGAAATGCAAGGAGTGATTTAGAGTGAGCAGGACAGCCGAGCAAGCGCAAGCTTTCGCTTTCTGGCGCGAGCCCCGCGCGACCGCGCTTCTCGTTTTGGCGAACGGCATGGTGCTCGAAGGGTTTGGGCTCGGCGCCACGGGTGCGGCCGTGGGCGAAGTCTGTTTCAACACGGCGATGACGGGTTATCAAGAAATCCTCACCGATCCTTCCTATGCGGGCCAGATCGTCACCTTCACCTTTCCCCACATCGGCAATACCGGCGTCAACGACGAGGATATCGAGACAAGCAATCTCGCGGCGAGCACCGGTGTGCGGGGTGTCATCCTCCATGCACCGATCACCAAGCCGTCCAATCACCGGGCCAAGGGCGATTTCGACGCATGGCTCAAACGCCGCGGCATCGTCGGGCTTTGCGGCCTCGACACGCGCGCGCTCACCGCGTTCATTCGCGAGAACGGCATGCCGAACGCGGTCATCGCCCATTCGCCAAGCGGTGATTTCGACACCGATGGCCTGCGGGTGATGGCGCGGGAATGGCCGGGTCTTTTGGGGATGGATCTCGTGCCGGAAGTCACCGCCGCGCAGCGCTATGACTGGACGCAGGCGGCACGGGTTCCGGGTCAGGATTTTCGGGCCGCCGGGCCTGCGAAATACAAGGTCGTCGCCATCGATTACGGGATCAAGTGTAATATCCTGCGGCTTCTGACCGAGGCGGGCTGCGCGGTCACCGTCGTGCCGGCGCAGACGCCCGCGGAATCGATTCTGGCGATGCGGCCGGACGGAGTTTTTCTTTCAAACGGTCCGGGCGATCCAGCCGAGACCGGGAAATATGCGGTTCCGGTCATCGTGACGCTCCTTGAAAGGGCGGTCCCAACATTCGGGATCTGCCTTGGCCATCAGATGCTTGCGCTCGCGATCGGGGGGAGAACTTTAAAAATGCACCAGGGCCATCATGGCGCCAATCACCCGGTGCAGGACTTTACCACCGGCAAGGTCGCGATCGTGTCGATGAACCATGGTTTTGCGGTCGATGCGGGAAGTCTGCCGGAGAATGCGCGGGAAACTCATAGGTCGCTGTTCGACGGTTCGAATTGCGGTCTCGAATTGACCGATCGCCCGGCGTTTTCAGTGCAGCACCATCCCGAGGCGTCGCCCGGCCCGCGCGACAGCCATTATTTATTTGCCCGCTTCGTCGCGATGATGGAAAAGGCGAGGGTGGCGGGGCCTTAACCACGGGGCATCATAAATATTGATTTTATTGGCGTCCCGGAAGGGACTCGAACCCCCGACCTACGGTTTAGGAAACCGCCGCTCTATCCTGCTGAGCTACCGGGACGAAACACCACGCGAGCAAGTCCACAACATTCTCGATCGCTCGCCGCTTTTACAAATCGCCCGCGCCCGCCGGCAGCACGCGACTCAGCGCCTCGTTTCGAGGTAGAGGCAGATTGCCTGGGTCCGGTTGCGAACATCGAGCTTGCCAAACAAATTGCGCAAATGAAATTTGACGGTATTGATCGACACGCCAAATTCCCGCGCCAACTGAGCATTGCTCTGACCGGATTCCAATGCGGCAAGCAGATCGCGTTCCCGGTGTGTCAGGCTTGTGAGGGGATCCGGTCTGACCTTATGAATATCCACGAACGGGAACACCATGTCTCCGGCGGCAACCGCCGCGAAGACTTCAAGCAGGCGTTCAGGGGGAGAACGCTTGCTTACGAAGCCGGCCCCCCCGAGCCGCAACGTTTCAGCAGGCGCCGCCGTCTCCTTGGTGCTGCTATAGACCACGATCTTCGGCCGCGCGGGGCGCCTTGCGAGTGCCTCCAAAATTTCCGTGGCCCGAATTGGCGGCAACTCCCAGCCGATGACCCCCAGGCCCACCGGAAGATGGGCCAATGAACTAAGAAAATGCGCTCCATCGCTCGCCATCAGCAAAAGATTGAAGCGCCTGTCCCGGGTAAGCAGCGCCTCCAACGCACGCAGAACCATTGGGTTCTTATCGGCGATGGCAATGTTGACAGGAAAGATGGACTGCAATCGCCCAGCCAGCTCCGCCTCACGTCCGAAGCGCGTATCCATTCGGCTGAGATTGCCCTGATTGGTGTCGCCGGTCATGTCATTGGCGTTTAGCGAAAGCCCTATAGCTTGGGGAACATGTTCCCGACTGGACCGCGATTTTACGAGAGCCCGTAAGCCGCCAACCATCTGAATTTGTCTAGCTCCGATCCTCGTCGACGGCTCCTGGGCCAAAGGTTTTCTCCCGTGGGTCTTTTTTCGCGCGCCTCAAGTCATGTTAGCATGGGATCGGCATACAAACAACGGCAAAGCCGCGCGTGAGCGCATGGATGTTGCGCTGGGAAGATTCGCCCGCGCGGGCGAAAACATCGGGCCGCGCGGATAGGTTTCGATTGAGCAAGACGCCCCCGAACAGGCTCGCAATCGATGCGGTGAATCATGGCTTCGCATCGCCAGATGTTTCAGAACGCGCCGTCCTGGATCAGCGTAGCCTACTGCCTCCTTAAGACGCAAGACCGTTAATTATCCTGTCGACGCACGATAGTCACCGGCACTTGTAAGCGCTTAAACGATATCGCCCGGAGCAACTCCCGGATTGCTCATCGCGAAAGCGGCTGACCACTCGTCAATCGGTGAGAACCCCCCGGCCGAAAAAATAGAGCGCAGCGCAGAAGGCAATCGCGCGAATACCGCCTATAGGCGTCCCAACCCAACTCGCAATTTCAGGAAGCTCGACCGTTACCTCCCTGCTTTAGTTTGTTATTTACATTCCTTGCGGGACCCATCCACCAGCAATTTTGCTCCTCTTGCGCCGAATGCTTCCTGATCACAAGCAGCAAGCCCGGCCAGACGGCATTTCGCAGCAGCTGGATATTTCCCTCACCGCGAATCTAATTCGCACGCCTTCAGTTTGTGCCCGGCTATCTAGATTAAGCCTAGATCATGTCCAGTTTTTCCACTTCGAGCTTATAAATTCAATTCGCAGTCGCGGTCAAGCGGCACCGCGCGAAACCAGCGACAACATCGCGCGGGAAGGACGTTTTTACGTTACGCCGTTCGCGTTGCTGGCGGGCGCGCTCGGGCCGCTTGGTGGCGATCGTTGGGCGGCGGAAAGCGGTTTGCCCTGGGTGATGGATTTGGTCTTTCGCGACGCCGAATGCCGCGTCTGCTAGGATCGTGCCGGACTTGCCCGCGGCGGCTTGGCTCGAACATTCAAGAAGGTTGCGAAATTCGCGCTGGCGGTCCAAATAGACGCTGGGAGGTTGGCGGTGGACGCACCACTCGCCAACCGGGTCAGGTCCGGAAGGAAGCAGCCCTTACGAGACCGGGCGGGTCTCTGTCCAGCCTCCCACTTTTCAGCCTTGCCACAACTTGGCTTTTTCCGGCGGGCCGGCCGGGCCGCTAGTCATAGGTGCCGCTCCGGTCGAGACTCTAGCCTAACGGGCCCGCGAAGATGCCGGACGATCGCATGGAACCTCCCTTGAACGCCCATGACGAAACCGGTCGGGAGCTTGGATTTGGCGCAATCGCGGCGGCGAATGACCAAGTCGGGAAACCGGCGGCCTATCGCGTCCTTGCGCGAAAGTACCGCCCCGCGCGTTTCGAGGATTTGATCGGCCAGGACGCCATGGTCAGGACGTTGTCAAACGCCTTCGACCTCGAACGCATCCACCAAGCCTATATTTTGACCGGGGTGCGCGGCGTCGGCAAAACCACCACGGCGCGCATCCTTGCCCGCGCCTTCAATTACGAAATTCCGGCGCGCGGCACGGAGCCGGCCGTGACACGCCCGACAATCCGTATGCCGGAGCTTGGCGTGCATTGCCGGGCGATCATCGAATCGCGCCATGTCGATGTCATCGAAATGGACGCCGCGTCGCATACCGGGATCGACGACGTGCGCGAGATCATCGAGAGTGCCCGTTACAAGCCGGTTATGGCGCGCACAAAAGTCTATATTATCGACGAAGTGCATATGCTCTCCAAACAGGCTTTTAACGGTCTTTTGAAAACCCTGGAAGAGCCTCCCGATCACGTGAAATTCGTGTTCGCCACAACCGAGATCGAAAAGGTCCCGGTCACCGTGCGCTCCCGTTGTCAAAGGTTCGATTTGCGTCGCGTCGATGCGGGCGTGCTGACCGGCTACCTCGCTTCGATCTGCGCTAAGGAGGCTGTCGCGATCGAGGACGCGGCGCTTAGCCTCATCGCGCGCGCGGCGGAAGGTTCAGTCCGCGACGCGCTGTCGCTTCTCGATCAAAGCATTGCCCATGGCGCGGGCCTGCCCGGCGCGATCGCCGCGGACGCGTTGCGCGCGATGCTGGGGCTCGCCGACCGGGGCCGGATCGTCGATCTTTTCGAAGCCCTGATGCGCGGCCAGATGGCGGAGGCCCTCGGCATACTGAAGGAGCTCCACGACTTTGGCGCCGATCCGTCTGAAGTCCTTGCCGGACTCGCCGAATTCGTTCATCTCGTCACCCGCCTAAAACTCGTGCCGGACGCCGCGCAAGATGCGTCTTTGACGCCGGAAGAGCGGACGCGCGGCCAGCGGTTCGCGCAAGAGTTGTCGATGCAGGTTCTAACCCGCGCCTGGCAATTGTTGCTGAAAGGCTTGCGCGAAGTGAAGGATTCGCCGCGCCCGCTCGCCGCCGCGGACATGGTTTTGGTGAGAATTGGTTTCGCCGCCGACTTGCCGACCCCAGACGAGGCTCTGCGCAAGCTCGCCGCAATGACAAGCGGCCAGGCGCAGGAAGGATCTCGCCCCCGCGACGCGGGCGGCGGGGGACGCGGGCAGCCGGCGGCCAGCGTCGTGGTCGCGCGCCCGCCGCAATCAGAAGCGGCCGAGCCTTCGATCGCGCTGTCCCGGTTCGAGGATGTGGTCGCGCTCGCCGGCCGCAATCGCGACATTCAAATGAAGCTCGCGCTTGAACGCGACGTGCGCCTCGTTCGTTTCGAGCAAGGCCGCATCGAATTTTCAACTGCTCCGGGTGCGTCGCCGCAGCTTGCGCAAACTCTCGCGCGCCGTTTGCAGGAATGGACAGGGAGCCGCTGGATGGTTGCGATTTCGGGCGCGCCCGGCGCCCAAAGCCTCAAGGAGCAGGAGGATGCCAAGGCAAGAGCGGCTTTGTCCGGCGTGCGCGCCGAGCCGCTAGTCCAAAGCGTACTCGCCGCGTTTCCGGGCGCCGAGATTGCCTCGGTCCGCGCCTACGAGCCGGCGCCGCGAACAATGCCACCCATCGGGACGGACGGCGAGACGAACGATGAAATCGGCTTTAACGACGGCATGGAAGACGCGCTTTGAGCGGGCATTGCTCGCCGGTTCGCCTTCCTCGCAAGCAAGGGGAAACAGCAATGCCTGATATGCTGGGTTTGATGAAGCAAGCGCAGGCCATGCAGGCGAAAATGCAGGAAATGCACGCCGAATTGGAGCGGATCGAGGTCGAGGGGCAAGCGGGCGGCGGCATGGTTCGCGTTATCCTCACCGCCAAAGGCCAGATGAAGGGGCTTACGATCGACGACCAGCTTCTCAAAGTCGATGAAAAAGTAATCCTCGAGGATTTGATCGTCGTGGCGCATGAGGATGCGCGCAGAAAGGCCGAGCGGCTGATGGAAGAAAAAATGAAGGGCATGACCGCGGGCCTCGCGCTGCCGCCGGGCATGAAACTGCCGTTCTGATGCCGGCGGGTTGAGGGCGCCGCTCCGATGGGCGAACGCGTCGCGGGTCCCGAGATCGAGCGGCTCATCCAATTGCTGGCGCGTCTGCCGGGGCTTGGACCGCGCTCGGCTCGGCGCGCCGCGTTGCATTTGATTCGCAAGCGCGAGGAACTTCTCGCGCCGCTTGCCGATGCGCTGCGCGTGGCGTGCGAGAAAATCGTGACCTGCCGCGCCTGCGGCAATTCCGATACCTGCGATCCTTGCACTCTGTGCCGGGACGAGCGGCGCGATCGCGACACCCTCGTCGTCGTCGAGACGGTGGCCGATCTCTGGGCGCTCGAACGCGCTGCCGTTCTCAGCGCGCGCTATCATGTGCTGGGCGGAACCTTGTCGCCGCTCGACGGCATAGGCCCAAAGGACTTAAACCTCGCGAGCCTCGTTGAAAGGGTCGCTGCCGATCGCGTCAAGGAAGTGATCCTGGCCGTCAATGCCACGGTGGATGGACAGACGACGGCACACTACATCGTGGGTCTCTTGGCGGATTCAAAGGTCAAGATCACGCGGCTCGCGCATGGCGTTCCGGTCGGCGGCGAGCTCGACTATCTCGATGAAGGCACGCTTGCCGCCGCGATCCGCAGCCGGACCGTGTTTTGAGGTCCCGTCTTCTCACTGCCATCACGATATCGTCGTGGCCGAGGCTTTACTTTGAGCTGCCCTGCCCGAGATACAGGGCATGGTGGATGGGGACCTGATGACCGTAACCCCGAACCCACCGCTCATCTGCTGATGCAATTAAAGCGAGGAGGGAATGCCATGTTACGCTTCAATCTAAATCTGTTCAGTTTTGTCCTGATGCTGACCGTCGGACTATGGTCCTTCGCGGGCCAGGCCGACGGGTTTCACTATCGTTATGTCTCGCTCGATCAGTTCGCGCTACCCCCGCCGTTTACATCCTTTTTTCCTTCCGCGATCCAGGACAGCGGCCGGGTTTACGGCAGCGTCTGCGACAATTCAGGTATCGTTTGCCAAATCGCCTTCTATAAGGACGGCACTGTGACCGTCTTTCAGTCCAGCGGTTTCGCCGGTCCGGTCAATGAACGCGGTACGGTTGGAGGCTCCGTTCTGGTCGATCCCGTAAACTTCATCGTTCAAGCTGCCTTATTCCGCGGAGACGACGTGAAGCTCATTCCGCCACAGCCCGGAGAGGTCTTTGCCTCTGTCCTCGCGCTGAACGATCGCGGCACAGCCCTCGTGGGATCGTCCGACGCCTCAGGCGGGACAACGTACGTGCTCTACAGCAAAGGCAATGCGGCCCCGTTCAACTTCGGCCCAACCATCACAAATCCCTTTTTTGGCTTTTCTGGAGTTCCCAGGATCATCAACAATGAAGGAATCATCGCCGGTACCGAGGCAAACCTAGGGATCTTTAACGGGGCTCGGGGCTTTCGCTTCGATCCCCGCACCGGCCAGGCCATGCTGCTCAATCCGTTTCCGGGAGATCCGACGGAAACGCTCGCCTGGGGCTTGGGCATTAACAGCCGCGGGGATGTGCTCGGCTACTCATTCGTTTTAGGAGCGCCTTACCATGAACGCATCGGGGTGTGGGACCACAACGGCGTTTTCCAGACCTACTTTGTCGAGACAATCAGCAGTAGTCGCTTGCTCTTCAATGACGACAACCTGATCGTCATCAGCCAGGTGGCTGGTACCCACGCCAGCTACCTAGTGCCCACGCCCGGCGTGAGGTTGAACTTGGCCGATCTGGTGGTAAACCTCCCTGCGGGGCAGGACCTATTTATTATTGGCGACATGAACAACCACGGAGATATGTTTGGCTTTAGTTCCCCAAATAACAACTTCCTGCTGCAGCGCGTCGGCGAGGCGGAGGCCCGGTCGTTCGCAACTCCTGACGTGAAAAATGCGCGGCATGTTATCCGGCCCGTGATTGCGGCGATGCGGCGTCGACTCATGCCGCAAATAAACGAATTGAAATAGCGTTGGCATCAACTGGCTAGCGATAACATTAACGCGGACTGCCAACTACGCTTCGCATAGTTGGCAGTCCTAAGTCTTTATCAACAATCGAAGGAGCGATCATGGCAAATCCTTTCGTGCATGTCGAACTCACCACCCCGGACACCGGCAAGGCTAAGGCTTTTTATGGTGCCTTGTTCGACTGGAAGCTGGACGACATGGAGATGGCGCCGGGCGCTTATTACACGATGATCCGTGTCGGCGAAGGCACCGGCGGCGGCATGATGAAAACTCCCGTGCCGGGCGTCCCCACCGCCTGGCTGCCTTACGTGCTGGTCGATGATGTGACAGCGGCGACCGCCAAGGCGAAATCGCTTGGCGCCACAGTCGTGAAAGACGTCACGGAGGTGATGGGAGCGGGCTCTTTCTCCGTCATCATGGATCCAACCGGCGCGGCGATCGGGCTCTGGCAAGAGAAGGCCAAGTGACGCGAAAGGTTCGTTCCGCGCCCGGCGTGGCCGTCAGAGCGCATCTGGTCCGCATTGCCAAAATAGATCTCGGCAACAGGAGTAAGTGATGGCGCGCGTGATTCGATTTCATCGGACCGGTGGCCCCGAGGTTCTGCAGATTGACGAGGTGGATATTGGCGCACCAGGATCCGGCGAGCTGCGGCTGCGTGTGCATGCGTTAGGTCTCAACCGAGGGGAAGCCATGTTTCGCTCTGGTATGTATCTGGAGCAGCCGAAGCTGCCGAGCAGGCTCGGCTACGAGGCCGCCGGCGCGGTCGAGGCGATTGGAGAGGGCGTGACCGGGTTCGCAATCGGCGACAAGGTCTCAACCATACCCGGGTTCTCGATGAACCAGTACGGCGTCTACGGCGAGCAGGCGATCGTCCCCGCCGCCGCGACGGTGAAGCATCCGGACAACCTCTCGTGGGAGCAGGCGGCGGCGATCTGGATGCAGTACTTGACGGCCTACGGTGCGCTGATCGACGTGGCGCGGCTCCGTGCCGGCGACGCGGTGATCATCACGGCGGCGTCATCCTCGGTCGGGCTTGCGGCAATACAGATCGCCAACGCCGCGGGCGCGATCTCGATCGCGGCCACCCGCACGAGCGCGAAACGCGAGGCGCTGCTTGGCCATGGGGCGCAGCACGTGATCGCGACTGAGGACCAGGACCTGGCTGAGGAGGTGAAGCGGATCACCGGCGACAACGGCGCACGGGTTACCTTCGACCCGGTGGCCGGCGAAGGAGTCGAAACGCTCGCGCAGGCGGCCGCTCAGGGCGGCACCATCATTCTGTACGGTGCGCTGGCCCACTCGGCGACGCCTTTCCCGCTGTTCGCGGCGCTCAAAAAGGGGCTGACCCTACGCGGCTACACGCTGTTCGAGGTCGTTGGCAACCCCGAGCGGTTGGCGAAGGGGAAGCAATATGTGCTGGACGGGCTGGCGAGTGGCAAGCTGACACCAATCATCGCGAAAACCTTTCCGTTCGAGAATATCGTCGATGCGCACCGGTTTATGGAGAGCAACGAGCAAATCGGTAAGATCATCGTCACCGTGGACTAACCTCGACCCATAAAGCCGTGAGAAAACTCCTGCGTTACCCGGTTGGGCGGATGCGGGCGGGGGCGATGGTTCTCGGCGGCACTCTGAGCACCGGCCGGGAAGGCCGCTGCGAACGCGCTCCGGCGAAGTACGCCGCCGGCGTCTGGGCCTCTTGCGCCAAAGGATGACTTCCACAGCGAATGGAATTATACGCTCTGCCCAAAACCCAAGGCTTTGCAGGAATAGCGCGCGGACGGCCCCTACGTCATATTCAGGGCCGCCATGTAGAGTTCGAGAATGGCCTCCATTTCCTTGCGTTCGGAATGGTCCTGTTTTCGGATTTTTACGATCTCGCGCACGGCCCGCGTATCGAACCCGTTGCCTTTCATTTCCGCGTAGACTTCGCGAATATCGCCGGAAATGGCTTTTTTTTCCTCCTCCAGCCGCTCCACCCTTTCGACGTATTGCGTCAGCTCCTGGCCCGCGACACCTGTTTCGGCGACACTAGCCTTCATCTGAAACATTCCTTTGTTTGGATTAGGCGCCGCCCTGGACGAAGCGAAAACAGCCGGAAAAATGCTCCTGGCGAGGACCTTTTCGATGCGAACCCCGCAATGCCGGCGCCGCCTCGCGGCGTCAAGATGCGAGGCGGAATTATCCCCGCAATCCTGCCCCTGATTCCGGTCCAGCGCACCGCCTTGGCCCTCAAACATGCCGCCCCGTCCGGCTTGGGAAAAACGCCTCGCAGTGGAGTTCGGGGCGTTCTAGGACTGGGCGCAAGAGGCGCGCCAGCCGCTCGGCGAAGGCGGCTGCTTTTTCCTCGGTGCGGACGAGATCCTGGCGGGTCTCGATGAGGAGGCCGGCAAGTCCGCGGCTCGTGACGGCATCGTCCAACGTATCGCCGATGAGCGCGCCATCATAGGGCTCGTTGTCGCCGACCAAAAACCCGTCCTCCATCAACGCCGCGATCAGGGGTTTGGCGAAACGCGGATCGCTGTCCCACAAAATTCCGACTTCCCACGGTCGTGGCCGCGCCTTCCAGGATGGTGTGAAGGTGTGGATCGAAACAATGGCTGGCGACGGTCCCTTGTTCAGCATGGCGTCGATTCTCGCCGCGATCGCGGCGCGGTAGGGCTGCCAAAAATGGGCGCGGCGATATTCGATCTCTTCGGCGCCGATTCTTGCGTTTCCGGGGATTATATCGCCGTCCGAAAGCCGCATCACGAGAGTTGGATCGTCGCTGCCGCGATTGGGATCAATAAGAAGCCGCGAAAACCGCGACAGAATTGCCGGAGCGCCGAGCAGCGCCGCGAGACGGCGGGTGAGCCAGGCCGCGCCAATATCGTAGGCGATGTGACGGTCGAGTTGCTGTCGGGCCAGACCGAGCGTGCCATAGGCTTTTGGCAGCGCGTTGGCCGCGTGGTCGCAAAGGAAGAGGACACCCGCCGCAAGGCTACCATCGATTCGCTCGACCGGATCGTCCGCGGCGCCCGCTGGCGGTGAAATGGGCGGGGCGTGATCCACGGCAGGGCTCCCTGAAATAGAAACTGAACATCAAGATAATACCATGGGTGAATTCTTGACCTTTGAATCGTACCAACATTAGATAGCACTTCAGACAAGACGCTTCTTCAGCGCCCTGGACTTCGTTCGGCACGGCGCCAAACAAGACCAGCGCGATACGCGGCGCGGGTCGCCGTTTTTCCCTGGCGGCCACGGTAAGGCAGCACGAGTTGGTGTGCCGGGCCTCTGGGGTCGTCAAGTGGAAACGGATTTTTCCTCTTCGCTCATGGAGGTTCGCCAGCGCGTAGCGCCTTGAGTTCCGCATTGGCCGCACCCCATTCGGCGAAATCTCTCGGGCAGTCGTCCGCCGCGATTCGGAAGAGGCGCGCCGCCTCCTGTTTCGAGCCATCCAGCAGCGCCAGTTCTCCACTGTAGAAATTGGCCTCGCAGACCTGCCCCTGTTGCTTTTTGGGGTCAGGGTCATCGGCGGCGGCAAACACCGCGGTTGGCGTCAATTCGCCGAGGAAGAGGCGGATCACGGGCGCGGGCCACGCGTTCATATCGAGTTGCGTCGCGGCTTGTGCCAGATGGCTCGGAATTTTGTTGCGGCGCCCGGCAAGATCGAGCCACAAAGCTTCATAGGCGGATTTTGGGGCGAGTTCGCTCGCCTGCGTGAAGTCGCCCTGTGCCTTGGCAAGGGAACCACTGTAGAGGTGACCGATGCCACGGCGGCGGTAGGCGCGGACGAATTCAGGATCGAGGCGGATCGACTCGTCGTAGTCCGCAATGGCGCGGTCGTGGTCGCCCTTGGCTTGGTACGCGTTGCCACGATTGTAGAAGGCATCAACGTCTTCCGGATCGAGCCCTATCGCCGCGTCGTAGTCGGCGATGGCGCGGTCATGGTCGCCCTTGGCTTGGTAGGCGTTGCCACGGTTGTTGTAGGCATCGACGTGTTTTGGATCGAGGCGGATCGCCGCGTCGTAGTCGGCGATGGCGCGGTCGTGGTCGCCCCTGTCGTAGTACGCGAGCCCACGGTTATAGTAGGCTGTGGCCAATTTCGGATCGAGGC
>JBOHJQ010000020.1:0-39701 GCA_050728655.1 Methylocella sp. | reverse complement strand
GGTCGCCGAGCGGGTCATGGATTCGAACGATCTCGAAAAGGAGCGCGGGATCACGATCATCGCCAAGGCGGCGTCGATTGCATGGAAGGACACGCGGATCAATATCGTCGATACGCCAGGCCACGCCGATTTTGGCGGCGAGGTGGAGCGCATCTTGTCCATGGTTGATGGCGCGATCGTCCTGGTCGATGCCTCCGAAGGGCCGATGCCGCAAACCAAATTCGTCGTCGGCAAGGCGCTGAAGATCGGTCTCAGGCCGATCGTCGTGGTGAACAAGGTCGATAAGCCGGACGCGCGGGCGAGCGAGGTCGTAAACGAGATTTTCGATCTTTTCGCGGCCCTCGACGCCACCGAGGAACAGCTCGATTTTCCGATCCTTTACGGTTCGGCGAAACAGGGCTGGATGGCCGGCAGCCCGGACGGGCCGAGGAAGGGGATGGCGCCCTTGTTCGATCTCGTGTTGAAGCATGTCCCGCCGCCGCAAACGGGCGAAGGCGGTTTTCGGATGCTTGGCACATTGCTCGAAGCCAATCCCTATCTCGGGCGGCTCATCACCGGACGGATTTTCGCGGGCTCCGTAAGACCCAATCAAAGCGTCCAGGTCTTGGACCGCAAGGCGAATGTGCTCGAGCAGGGGCGGGTTTCCAAGATCCTGGCATTCAGGGGCATCGAACGCACTCCGATCGAGACGGCGGAAGCCGGCGACATCGTCGCGATCGCCGGGCTCGAAAAGTTCAATGTCGCCGACACGCTTTGCGGGCCCGACGTCGCGGAGCCTTTGCAGGCGCAGCCGATCGATCCGCCGACCTTGTCGATGGCGTTTCTTGTGAATGATTCGCCGCTCGCCGGAACCGAAGGCGACAAGGTCACGAGCCGCGTCATTCGCGACCGTCTTTACAGGGAGGCCGAAGGCAATGTCGCCTTGCGGGTCGAGGATTCGCCCGGATCCGACTCTTATGTCGTCTCGGGGCGCGGCGAATTGCAGCTTGCGATCCTGATCGAGACCATGCGCCGCGAGGGGTTCGAGCTCGGAGTATCGCGGCCAAAGGTGGTGTTTCAAAGGGATGAGGCCGCGAACCAGCTGCTCGAGCCAATCGAGGAAGTGGTCATCGACGTCGACGAGGAACATTCCGGCGTCGTGGTGCAAAAGATGGCCGGGCGCAAGGCCGAGATGATCGAGATGCGGCCTTCCGGCGGCGATCGCCTGCGCCTTGTCTTTCACGCGCCGACCCGCGGGCTCATCGGCTATCAAGGCGAGCTTTTGACCGATACCCGCGGCAGCGCGATCATGAACCGGCTGTTTCACGCCTACGCCCCGTGGAAGGGCGAGATCGCAAGAAGGCGTAACGGCGTTTTGATTTCCAACGACAACGGCGAATCGGTCGCCTATGCGATGTGGAAGCTCGAGGATCGCGGCCCGATGATGATCGAGCCCGGCTGCAAGGTCTATCGCGGCATGATCGTGGGCGAGCACACGCGGGAAAACGATCTCGAGATCAACGTCTTGAAGGGTAAGCAGCTGACCAACATCCGCGCCGCCGGCAAGGACGAGGCGGTCCGCCTGACTCCGCCGCTCAAGATGACGCTCGAAAAGGCGCTTGCCTATATCGAGGACGACGAGCTCGTGGAAGTCACGCCGAAGTCGATCAGGCTGCGCAAGGCGCTGCTCGATCCCAACGCACGCAAGCGCGCGTTCCGCGCCAAGGAAAGTGCGTGACCTTCCGCTCGTCCGTTAAAGCATGAACACCGAGAGGCCTGCAGCATTCGGCATTTGTGTTCTAGCCTTTCTTCGCAAGAGCGGCTGCGGTAACGCAGCATAGCGCTAGAAAGGTAATCGCCGCATTCGTAGCATGCGCGATCTCCCACTGGAGGCGCAACGCAATCCAATTTTCCGGGACGACAGTCCAATTATTGGTCAATTGGTTGACGGGATAAATCTGGGCAAAAAAGATCGCGAGAGTCGTGCCAATACAGAACGCGGCCGCACCCGCGAGATAAAAGCTCATGCCTTGCCCACGCAACAGGATCGCAAGCGTGGTATTGAAGGCGAGGGCGGAAATCAGCACAGCCCCGAAAAGCGACCAACCCCGATAGAGACTCTGCGCCACGAAGTAATCCTCTTGCGAGAGGCCGATCTTGTTTGGAAGGGCAAACAGATGTGCGCCCGATGGGACGAGCGCAATCGCCGTCAGTATAATGGCGAGCCCCGCGATTACACGTGTCCTCATGCCTCTGCCCCGCTTGCGGCTATTATCTTAGATAACCATGCCCTACCGGATTTGTTTTTCAATTCCAGATTTCGAGATCGTCCGCATCGTCGATGAGATCGGATTTCAGCCCACGGCGGCACCTGGGAATGACTGGGAATAGCTAGGCGGCAAATCCGCCGCGCGATTAGCGAAACAACATTATGAAGGCAATTGCCGCGATGAGCCAGAGCGCGATGTGACCCCAGCGCGCGCCGCGCGCTTCGGCCTTGCCGATTTTCGCGATTGCTCCGTCGGATAACTCGAAGCCGTTTTCGGCCATGCCTTCGAGCTGATTGACGATATTTTCGCCGCGCACGAGCACCGAGGGCAAATCGGAGGCGAACCGCGCAAGCGTCGCGGCGGCGCGGCCGGCGTCCTGCAATTTGCCCACTGGGCCGAGGTTCTGCTCGATCCAGGCGCCGACCACCGGTTCGGAGGTTGTCCACACGTTGAGTTTCGGATCGAGCGTGCGCGCCACGCCTTCGACGACAACCATCGTCTTTTGCAACAGAACCAGTTCGGTCCGCGTCTTCATGTCGAAAAGGCCGGTGACCTCGAACAAAAGCGTCAGCAGTTTCGCCATCGAAATCTGATCGGCGGTGCGGGAATGAATCGGCTCGCCGATCGCCCGGATGGCCTGCGCGAAATCCTCGACCCTATGCACGCGCGGCACATAGCCGGCTTCGAAATGGACCTCCGCCACGCGCCGGTAATCGCGCTTGATGAAGCCATACAGGATTTCCGCGAGAAAGCGCCGCTCTTTGAGACCGAGGCGGCCCATGATGCCGAAGTCCACCATTGTGAGGCGCCCCTGCGCGTCGACGAACAAATTTCCTTGATGCATGTCGGCGTGGAAAAATCCGTCCCGCATCGCCGTGCGCAGGAAGGATTGAACGACGTTGCGGCCGAGGGCCTGCAAATCATGACCCTCGCGGGCGAGCGCCTTGATGTCGGACAACGGTGTCCCTTCGATCCATTCGAGCGTGAGCACCTCTTTCGTGGTCCGGTCCCAGTCGATGCGCGGAATCCGGAAATCCTTATCTTGTGCCGTATTCTCGGCGAATTCGGACGCCGCGGCGGCTTCGAGCCGGAAATCCATTTCCATCTTGACGGTGCGGGCCAGCGTATCAACGACTTCGACCGGCTTCAGGCGGCGGGTTTCGCCGAACCAGCGTTCGGCCAGGCGCGCGGCGAAATACATGTCGCCGAGGTCGCGTTTGAAAAGCCGCTCGACGCCGGGACGCAACACCTTGACGGCGACTTCGCGTTGGCCATCGCCGCCATTCACGCGCGCCCGGTGAACCTGGGCAATCGAGGCGGCGGCGACCGGCTCTCCGAAGCTCATAAAGATGCGGTCGAGCGGTTCGCCGAACGCGGCCTCGATGCTCGCGATCGCGACGGCGCGCGGAAAAGGCGCCATCCGGTCCTGCAAAAGCTCGAGCTGCTGAACGACGGCCACGCCGACGACGTCCGGCCTGGTCGCGAGGAATTGGCCGAGCTTGACATAGGAAGGCCCTAGCCGGCTGATCGCGGCGGGGAGATTGGCAAGGCCGGTTGCTTTTTTACTGGCGGCCTTGGCCCCGGAAGTTCTCGCGCCGCCCAGGGTAAGGAGTCTTGCCAAGGCGAGCGGCAGGCGCGCCGCGGGGGGCAGAATCGATGGATCGACGTCGCTGAATACGCCGGCCCGGGCCAGCACGAAACCGGCGCGAGTAAGCCGGAGCAGGGAACCGAGGGAGGAACTCAAAATGCCTGCCCTAACACATGGTCCGACCCGGAAGAACCGGATCGCGCTTCGACACGGGCTGCTTGCGGACGATCCGGCAGCGGCTGCCTGCGTCGCTTGTAAAGATCATGCTCCTGCTCGCACTGATTGAGCGGATGATCCTATCGGGACAATTGCATAGTTTCCTCGGATCCATCCCTAAAGCTTCCAGCCCGAATGAATGGCGACGATCCCGCCCGAAAGCCGCGTGAACGAAGCCCGCTCGAACCCTGCCCCGGCGATCGTGCCGCAAAACCTCTCGGCATCGGGAAACCGCACGATCGATTCGACGAGATAACGATAGGGCTTTTCGTCACCCGCCACCAAGCGGCCAAGACGAGGAATGACGCGAAACGAATAGGCTTCGTAGAGACGGTCGAGGATGGGCACGTTCACATTCGAAAACTCGAGACAGAGGAACTTGCCGCCACGCCGGAGCACCCGGTGCGCCTCGGCCAGCGCTTTGTCGATGCGCGGCACGTTGCGAATGCCGAAGGCGATCGTATAGGCATCGAAGCTGTCGCCGCCGAACGGCAGCTCCTCGGCGTTTGCCTCGACGAAGTCGAGTGCCGCGTCGAAATGCCGTTTAGCGGCGCGCCGGCGCCCCTCCTCCAGCATAGCGGCGTTGATGTCGAGGACGACGACCTCGGTCAAGGGCGAGCCAGCCTTCGCCACCCGGAAGGCAATGTCGCCGGTGCCGCCCGCGACATCGAGATGGCGGAACCGGATTTTCCGGGACGGCTTGACCCTGCTCGCGAAAATATCTTTCCAGATCCGGTGGAGGCCGCCGGACATCAGATCGTTCATGAGGTCGTAGCGGGACGCGACCCTGTGAAAAACCGCGTCCACCCGCGCTTGCTTGCGGTGCAGCGGCAAGCGGGAAAAACCGAAATGCGTTTCTTCAGCCATGATTTGCGGCGTTCGATGCGGCGGCGGATTACCGAGAGGGTCTGATTCCCGTGCATCATAGCGCGGGGCGTGCGGCACGGCTATGGCGGGGCCTTCGCCGCGAGCCGCGCCGTTGGATGAACTTATTTATCCGGCCACCCCACTCGAGCCGCGCCGGCAAACGAGACCGAGATAGAGCGCGAGCAAGGCGGCGATGGCGAAGAAAAACCCATTGGGCGGAATGAGATCCATGCCGAAACCGGCGATTGGCGGGCCACCGAGCATGCCGAGCCCGTAAAGCATGATGAAGGCGGCATTAGCACTAGCTAAGTCCGGCCCAGCGTAGCGCGCGCCGAGATGCGCGAGCCCGACGGCATAAAGGCTGCCCGCCACGCCGCCCCATACGACGAGCAGGCCACAAAAGAGGGCAAACCGCGAGGGCCCGGCAAGAGCCAATGCGAGCGCCCCGCAAAGACCGAGGAAAGCAAGCGAAACCAACAATTTGCCTCGCTCCATGCGGTCGGAGAAAAAGCTTATAGGGAGTTGAAACATGACGTTGCCGAGCGCAAACAGGGTCACGAGCAACGCTCCAGTTTCGGGGCTCTCGCCAGCGCGAAGGGCATAAACCGGCAAAAGGCCGTAGCTTGCCGTCTCGATTGCGCCATGCAGCAGTCCGGCAAGGGTGGCGACCGGAAGGCTGGTGAGGAAGCCGAGAACCGGGACGCTCGGAGTGCTCTTGATCTCTGGCGTTTCGCCGCTCCAAACGACGATCGGCACGGCGGCGAGCGCAAAAAGTGCCATGGCCGCCATGAATGGCTTCATCCCCGCGGTGCCGGTGAAACCCAGAATCAAGGGGCCCGCGGTAAAGCCGGCCGCGAGACTGGTCGCGTAAAACCCCAATACGAAGCCGCGCTGCCGGGGCGGAGCGATCGCGTTGATCCAATATTCGCTGGTGACGAAGAGCGCGGTGAGGGCGCCGCCGAAGACCGCGCGAATGGCAAGCCACGTCCAATAATCATTCGTCAAGGCAAAGCTAATGAGACCGAGGCCGCCGATAAGGAGTGCTAGCAAAAGCAGCCGCTTAACACCAATCCGGCGCGCCATGGCGGGAACAAAGGCGGCGCCGACGAGGACTGCCAACCCACCGGCGGTGGAGTTCAAACCGATCGCATGCGCGCTAAACCCTTTTCCCGCAAGGCGCAGCGCGAGCAATGGCATGGTCAGCGAAAGGCCTGTGCCGACAATCGTTATGCAGGCGATCGCGGAGGCGAGTGCCGGGATCACCTCGCGGCTTGGGACGGGTGCGCCCTGGCCGGCGGGGTTGGGCGAGAGACTCACTTGTCCATGCTTTGGCCAATTGCGCGCCCGGCGCGGCCGGCGTTTTCGAAGCCGCGAATACGCAAGGCCCATAGATGGCGCGGCCGCAAATCCGCCCGGGCCGAAGCCTTCTCGGTGACAGCAGGCGTATCCATGACGGGCGTAGACATGGTTCTCTCCGTCCCGGTGCCGGCGGCAGGCGACGCGCTCAACGTTTCGCGGCCCCACGATTAGCTCGCCGCGAATGTGGCGATTCGAAATCGGGCCGGACGTCGCGGCGCGCTCGCTTGGCTTTGGCCGAACGTGGCCGCGCCTGCCGCGGCGCGGTTTCGCTCACCAGCTCGAAGCGAAGCGCGCCCGCGAGCGGCGCGGCTTCCACGAGCCTGACTGTTACAATGTCGCCGAGCCGGTGCATCTCGCCGGTGCGCGCGCCGATCAGAGCGTGGCGCGCCGGGTCGTGCCGGAAATAATCGTCGCCGAGCATGGCGGCCGGGATAAACCCGTCGGCGCCGGTCTCGTCGAGCCTGACGAAAAGCCCGGCGCTGGTCGCGCCCGATATGCGGCCTTGGAACAAAGCCCCGATCTGGCCCGAAAGATGGGCCGCGATCAGCCGCTCGGATGTCTCGCGCTCGGCAGCCATGGCCCGGCGCTCGGCGGCGGAAATTTTGGCGGCGATTTCGGCCAGTTCCTCGCCCGTCATCGAGGCCAAGCCATCGGACCCGAGATGAAGTGCCGAAATCAAGGCGCGATGGACGATGAGATCGGCGTAACGGCGGATCGGCGACGTGAAATGCGCGTAGCGGCGCAGATTGAGGCCGAAATGGCCGTAATTCTCGATCGCATATTCGGCTTGCGCCTGGGTGCGCAGCACGACTTCGTTGACGAGATGCTCGTTGTCCGTGCCTTTCACGCGGGCGAGAATCCCATTGAATTGCGCGGCGCGAAGTACTTGGCCCTTGCCATGCCTAATGCCGATCGAGGCTAGGAATTCGGCAAGATGGTTGAGCTTTTCGAGCGATGGCTCGTCATGCGCGCGGTAGATGAAAGCCTGGTGCCTTGCCTCAAGCGTTTCGGCGGCCGCCACATTGGCGAGGATCATGAATTCCTCGATGAGGCGATGGGAGTCGAGCCGTGGCGGGGTCGCGATGGATTTCACCGCGCCCTTGCCGTCCAAGATGATCTTGCGTTCGGGCAGGTCGAGATCGAGCGGTCCGCGTTTGTCGCGGGCGATTTTTAGCGCGGCGTAGGCCTCGTAAAGCGGCACGAGGACTGAAGCATGGAGATGCGCCGTTGCCGCGTCCGGTCCATGCTCGATCAAAGTCTGCGTCTGCGCATAGGCGAGTTTTGCCGCCGAGCGTATCATGATCCGATGGAAACTATGACTTAACTTATGGCCATCGGCGGCGACGACGATACGGACGGCAAGCGCCGGGCGATCCTTGCTTGGGCGCAGCGAACAGAGGTCGTTGGAAATCCGCTCCGGCAGCATCGGCACGACACGGTCGGGAAAATAGACCGAATTGCCGCGCTCCTGCGCCTCCCGATCGAGTGCGCCGCCGGGGCGCGCATAGGCGGCAACATCGGCGATGGCGACGCGCAAAATAAAGCCGCCGGGATTGGCCGGGTCGGGATCGCGCTCGGCGTGGACCGCGTCGTCGTGGTCCTTGGCATCCTCGGGGTCGATGGTAACGAGCGGGATCGCGCGCCAATCCTCGCGACGGGCCATGGTCGCGGGTCTCGCCCGCGCCGCCTCGGCAATGACCTCGGGGCCAAAGACGTGCGGAATCTGGTGGGCGTGGATGGCTATGAGGCTGATCGCTCTTTCATTGTCGACGGCACCGAGCCGTTCGCGGACTTTCGCCGCGGGGAGACCAAGGCGGCCATCCCGCAAGATCTCGGCGGCCACGAGATCGCCATCGCGCGCCATGCCTTCGTCGCCGGGGCCGACGCCGAGCTCGCCGCGATTTGCGTTTTTCTTGTCGATCGGCACGATACGGCCGCCGCCGCGCGGATCCGCGCGAAAAATCCCAAGCACCTGCGTTTTCGCGCGCGGCAAAAGCTTGATGACGCGCCCGGTGTACGCGGGTTCGCCTGGCTCGGCGCCTTGCACCAGTTCCACCCGCATCAGGGCGCGCCCGCCGGGGGCGGGCGATTTTTGCCTGGCCTTGGCCATGACCAGGATTTGCGGCGCCGGTCCTTGGCCCACGTCCCATTCCGCGGGCGCGGCGAGGAGATCGCCGTCGCGGTCGCGCGCGACGATATCGGCGAGAACGACCCCCTGCAGGAGGCCAGGCTTATGCAAGCTTTTGCGCCTCCGCTCGATGGCGCCATCGGCCCCGAGGTTTTTCAGCATGCGTTTTAGGGCCATCCCCTCGGGGCCTTTGAGATTGAAAGCGCGAGCGTTCCCGGTTGTCGATCTTGCCCGGCGTCTTGCCGCTGGAGGCTTCGCGCTCGCCGGCGATGAAGGCCAGAATGTCCGCGCGAGAGGGCAGATCTGCATCGCGCGCCTCGGGTGACGCTTGCGCTGGCGCGGCGATATCCTGGCCGGGCTCTCTCGCGCCAGCGGATTTTTTCACGCGCGCCTAGCCTTTTTCGATTTTTGCGCCGGCGGTTTTGCAGCTGGTTTTCGTGCCGCCGCCGCTGCCTTCGCGGTTGTCTTTGGCGCGGCCCGCTTGGTTTTTTTGGCTCGCGATCTTGTGCCCGTCACCTGCTTATCCTCGATCAAGCGAATCGCCTCTTCAAGCGTGATCGTCTCGGCCGACATGCCGCCTTTCAAGGTCGCATTGGTGTTGCCGCGATTGACGTAGGGTCCGAACCGTCCCTCGCGCACGGTTACCGGCCCGCCCGTGGGATGCGCGCCAAGCAGTCGGCCTTGGATGCGCGCTTGCTCTCCTTGCCCAGCAGCTTTCGTGGCGACAAGCGCAATGGCGTCTTCAAGCGTTAATTTGGTGGCGTCGGCATCGCGCGGCAAGGTCGCGTTGATCTTGCCGTAATTGACATAGGGGCCGTACCGCCCGGCCTTGACGACGACGTCGCCGCCCTCGGGGTGTTCGCCGAGCAGCCGTGCGGGCGCGCTCGCGGCGTCGCCGAAACGCCGGCCGGTTAAACCGCTTTCCTTGGCGACGATGAGGTCGATCGCGCGATTTTCGCCGATGCTCAGAATGTCGTCGTCCTTGGCGATGCTCGCATAGGTCTTGCCGTGCTGGACGTAGGGGCCGAAGCGGCCGATCCCGGCCAGGATTGGCTCCTTGGTCTCGGGATGTCGGGCGATCTCGCGCGGCAGCGAAAGCAAGCCAATTGCCTGGGCCAGGGTGAGGTCGCCGGAATCGATGTTTTTGGGCAACGAGACCCGCTTTGGCTTTTCACCCTCCCCTTGCTGCACATAGGCGCCAAACCGGCCCTCGCGCAAGGTGATCTCGTCCCCCGTCGCCGGGTCCGGGCCCAAAATCCGGACGCCCGTTCGCTCGCCATTGGCGGCGCTATCCGCGCTCGTGTTCGCCAAGGTGCGGGTGAATTTGCATTCGGGATAATTCGAGCAGCCGATGAAGGCACCGAATTTGCCAAGTTTCAGCGACAGCAGGCCCGTGCCGCAGGACGGACATGCGCGCGGGTTCGAGCCATCTTCCTTGGCAGGGAAAATATGCGGCCCCAAAAGCTCGTTCAGACTGTCTAAAACTTGGCTCGTGCGGAGGTCCTTGATGCCCGCGAGCGCGGCGGAAAAATCCACCCAAAAATCGCGCAGCACCTGCTTCCAGTCGAGCTCATGATTGGAGACGAGGTCGAGTTTCTCTTCAAGCGCGGCGGTGAAATCGTAGCCTACGTAGCGGCTGAAAAAGCTCTCCAGAAATGCCGTCACGAGACGGCCCTTGTCTTCGGGGATGAGCCGCTTCTTGTCGAGGCGAACGTAGTCGCGCTCGCGCAAAACCGCGAGGGTCGAAGCATAGGTCGAGGGCCGGCCGATGCCAAGTTCCTCCATGCGTTTGATGAGCGTCGCCTCGGTGAAGCGCGGCGGCGGCTCCGTGAAATGCTGGTCCGCGACAATTTTGTCCTTGGCGAGCGCCTCGCCTTTGGCCATCGCGGGCAGACGGCCGCCGTCTTCATCCACTTCGTCGTCGCGGCCCTCCTGATAAAGCTTCAGAAAACCATCGAAGCGAACGACTTGGCCGGTCGCGCGGAGATCGATCGTTCGCGTGCCGGCCTGGGCCACGATATCGGCCGTGGTGCGTTCGAGTTCGGCGGATTCCATTTGGCTCGCGACCGTGCGGGTCCAGATGAGCTCGTAAAGCCGCCCCTGATCCGGTTCGAGGCCGCGCGCGATATGTTTTGGCAAGCGGGCGAGATCGGTCGGGCGGATTGCTTCATGCGCTTCCTGCGCATTCTTGGCTTTCACCGTATATTTGCGCGGCGCCTTCGGGACATAATGGACACCGAACTCCTTGCCGATAACATTGCGGGCGCTCGTGATCGCCTCCGGCGCGAGATCGACGCCGTCGGTGCGCATATAAGTGATGAGACCCACCGCCTCGCCGCCGATTTCTGCACCTTCATAAAGCCGCTGGGCGAGCTGCATGGTCCGCGCGGGCGCAAAACCCAGCTTGCGGGAGGCTTCCTGCTGGAGTGTGGAGGTCGTGAACGGCGGCGGCGGATGCCGCCTGGCGGGCTTGGCCTCGATCTCAGCCACCGAGAACTTGGCCGAGTCGAGGGCCGCCTTGAAGGCTGCCGCTTCCGCCTCCGAGCCAATCTCGAGGCGAGCGATCCGCTGGCCGTCGGCACCCACGAGCCGGGCAACGAAAGCCGCCCCCGCCTTGGTCTTCAAATGCGCCACGATCGACCAATATTCGCGCGATACGAATTTTTCGATCTCGAGCTCGCGATCGCAGACCAGGCGCAAGGCGACGGATTGCACCCGTCCGGCCGAGCGGGCGCCCGGCAATTTGCGCCATAGCACCGGCGAAAGATTGAACCCGACGAGATAATCGAGCGCGCGGCGGGCGAGATAGGCGTCGACGAGTGCGGCGTCGATCTCGCGCGGATGATTGATGGCCTCAAGAATCGCGGATTTGGTGACCGCGTTGAACACGACCCGCTCCACGGGTTTGCCGCCGAGGACTTTTTTCGCCTTCAACACTTCGAGGACGTGCCAGGAAATCGCCTCGCCTTCGCGGTCGGGGTCGGTGGCCAGAATGATCCGGCTCGCGCCCTTCACCGCCTTGGCTATTTCCGCCAACCGTTTGGCTGATTTGGAATCGACATCCCATAGCATGGCGAAATCGCCGTCCGGATCGACCGAACCATCCTTCGCCGGCAAATCGCGAACGTGGCCATAGGAAGCATAAACCTCGTAGCCTTTCCCGAGATATTTGGTGATCGTCTTGGCCTTTGCCGGCGACTCGACGATGACGATATTCATCCCGTGGTCCTCGTTATCCCGATGAGACTTGTGGGGTGCCCGGCCATGGCCGCAAACACGCTAAACCATCGAACGGCAGCGCTCACGATCGATGGCTGGAGGATGCGGGAGCGCGGGTCGATAGTCAATCGGGCGGGGCGCATCAGCCGCGGGTTCGAGTCCACACCGGAGCCTTTGCTAGGAATTCAAAAAGTCATTGAGGTTCCGTGCAAACCGTTCGGTCTGGCCAAGCATGACGGAGATATATTGACCGACGGCGACGGTCGCGGCGTCGGTGACTTTATCGGACGCTTTAGCACCGGAACATTCATCCTTTCCGCGGGCGCGGTTCCGCCGCCCCCGATTTTCCCGGACAATTCAAAAACAGGCGCGAAGACCGCGCCCGTGCAAATCTACCGTGTCGGATTTTGTGCAACAACGCGGGCGAAGCTGATGCGGCCGGTTGTCCACCAACGAAATAACTCCGTTCACAAGCAATCACATGGCTGGCATTCAAGTCCTGAACGCCTCAAATTTTCCAGACGACTTCGGCGCGCAGCGCCACGTCCAATGACAAACCCGGGAAGAACGTAGGCAATTCTTCGCAATATTAATAAAGGCAATCATCATAGTTACACCCGGCCAAAGTGGCCGGGTTTTTCTCACGCGGCACGGTTTTTGACTATTTTTTAAAAGACAGGCTCTGCAACTTGCTCCCGGCCGGGGCTCCCTCCGGAAAAATTTCAAAGGCGTAAACTGCTTGAGCCGCGTCGGTTGGAAAATCGACGGTCCGCCCGGCATTGCCGCTGGCGTCGGTTCGAAGGGTTCCGAGCTGACGGAAGCATTTCAGGAAAATACGGTAGCTCGTGTTGGGAGATACGCCCGCGAGGCGTATGGCGGCGGTGGATGTGCTGCTTGTCTCGAAAGACACCGTCACGGAGCCGGCGACGGCGGCAGAATCGGTGTCGCCGACCTTATCATTGGTGCAGCTGCCTTCGTCCTGGCGGACAAGCGCAACCGTCGTCGCCGTCTTCGTCGCGAGCGGGAGCTGGACCGGGCAAGCCGTGCCGTCCCGCGCCGAAATGGTGTAGGAATATGTCTTGTCGCCGCTGGCGGCCTTCACGACGCTCCCGATTGTTGCACCGGCCGGAGCGCTATCGGCCGAGGTGAAATCGGCATGGTCGTTGTACCAGCAAGTCAGCGGCTGATTTTGCGCAAATGCCGCACCCGCGCTGGGTAAAATCACTGCCGCGGTCAAAATAGTCTTCCACATGGCTTTCATGGCGTTCTGCTTCTTGGTGAGTGCCTTTCCCGGCGACGGTTCAACCGGTTCGCGCCGGAAAATGCAACGGGACAAACATATTCAGTCGCTTCACGATTTTCTGAAGACGCCGCCAAGAAGGCAATCTTGGGGTGAAACCCATAGCACGCCTGGTATCGCTTGGAAATTCCCGCGCCGCCGCTGGGACTCGGCGGAGACGCTTGACCGGCCGAAAACTGGTTAATATGTGGGGAGATCGTACGCGCCTCCGCCAACTATAGCGACGTGGCCGGTTCCCGTCCTATACAACAGGTTCGATGGTCATCCCGGCGAAAGAGCCCATATTTCCCCACCGGCATCTGCTCGGGATCGAAGGGCTTTCCGCGCAAGACATAAATTTTCTTCTCGATCTCGCCGAGGCGGCGGTCGAAGTGTCGCGCCAGATCGAGAAAAAGCGCTCGACCTTGCGCGGGAGGACTTTGATCAACCTCTTTTTCGAGGCTTCGACCCGGACCCAAGCGTCCTTCGAGCTGGCCGGCAAGCGACTTGGCGCCGACGTCATGAACATGCCGGTCGCGACATCGAGCGTCAAGAAGGGCGAGACGCTGATCGATACGGCGATGACGCTGAACGCGATGCGGCCCGACATTATCGTGGTGCGCCATGCCCAGGCCGGCGCGGTCCATCTTTTGGCGAAAAAGGTCGATTGCGCGGTCGTCAACGCGGGCGATGGCGCGCATGAGCATCCAACCCAGGCGTTGCTCGATGCGCTGACAATCAGGCGCAACAAGGGCAGGATCGAAGGTCTCACCGTCGTGATCTGCGGCGACATCCTTCATTCGCGCGTCGCGCGCTCCAATATATTGCTGCTTGCCGCGCTCGGCGCGCGGGTGCGGGTAGCCGGGCCATCGACCTTGCTGCCTCCGGGAGTCGAGCGCATGGGGGTCGAGGTTTTCCGGGACATGCGCGCGGGGCTCGCAGGCGCCGACATCGTGATGATGCTGCGCTTGCAGCGCGAGCGGATGCAGGGCGGCTATGTTCCCTCGGCCAAGGAATATTTCCGCTTTTTCGGCCTCGACGAAGCAAAGCTTTGTTACGCCAAGCCGGATGCGCTGGTGATGCATCCCGGCCCGATCAACCGCGGCGTCGAAATCGATTCCGCCGTCGCCGATGGGCCGCGCAGCCTTATCCGCGAGCAGGTCGAGATGGGAGTCGCGGTACGGATCGCCGTATTGGAGGCCTTGGCGCAGCATTTGCCCAATGGTTGAGAGCGAGTCTCACTTGAAACGTACCTCCCCCACCTCCATTGCCCACCAGCCGCTCGCGCTCGTCAACGCGCGGCTGATCGATCCGGCGAAACTCCGCGAGGCAATGGGCGGGGTTCTCGTCGTCGATGGCTTGATCCGCGATTTTGGCGCCGCCATTATCCCGGCAAATCTTCCCGCCCACGCGCGAATCATCGATTGCGGCGGCGATTGCGTGGCGCCCGGCCTCATCGACATGTGGGCGTTCATCGGCGAGCCCGGCGCCGAACATCGCGAGACGATCGCAACCGCGACCTTGGCGGCGGCGGCGGGCGGTGTCACGACCGTCGTTGCCCGCCCCGACACCAATCCGCCGATTGACGAGGCGGCTGTGGTCGATTTTCTGTTGCGCCGCGCGCGCGATACCGGCCGCGTGCGGGTGCTTCCCTTAGCGGCCCTGACGGCCGGCCTCGATGGCGCGGAGATTGCCGAGATCGGCCTCTTGCAACTGGCGGGCGCGGTGGCGTTCAGCGATGGCGCGCGAGCGATCCGCAACGCGCGAGTCATGCGCCGCGTCTTGCAATATGCCCGCGATTTCGATGCTCTCGTCATCCACTACGCGGAGGACCCTGATCTTTCCGCCGAAGGTGTCATGAACGAAGGCGAATTCGCCTCGCGCCTCGGCCTTGCCGGAATTGCGCCCGAGGCGGAAGCCATCATGCTCGATCGCGACATAAGGCTCGTGAACTTGACCGGCGCGCGCTACCATGCCGCGCTCGTCACGACGGCGCTTTCCTTGGACATTATCGCCAAAGCCAAGGCCGATGGCCTGAGTGTGACCTGCGCCACCTCGATCAACCATCTGACCCTCAACGAAAACGACATCGGCGATTACCGGACGTTTTTGAAACTCGCGCCGCCATTGCGCCACGAGGACGAGCGGCGGGCGCTCGTCGCGGCTTTGGCGTCGGGCCTCATCGACGCCGTCGTCTCAGATCATAACCCGCAGGATGTCGAAACCAAACGCCTGCCGTTCACCGAGGCGGAAGCAGGCGCGATCGGCTTGGAGACCATGCTTTCGGCCGGCCTGCGGCTAGTTCATTCCGGGGAAATACCCCTCGCGCGTCTCATTGCCGCCATGACCATCCGGCCGGCCGAGATTCTTGGCCTGCCGCAAGGAAGGCTTGAAGTGGGCGCGCCCGCCGATCTCATCTGCTTCGACCCGGACGAGCCTTTTGTCGTCGATCCGGCAAAACTGCATTCGCGCTGCAAGAACACGCCCTTCGACGAGGCCCGCATGGAGGGCAAGGTAAAGCTCACCCTGGTCGCCGGGGAGGTGGTTTACGAGGCGGAGTGACGGTTTTCGCCGTCGCAGCGGTGCCGCGAGCAGCGCGGCCAGCTGGATGCGGCCTGTGGCAGACGGAAAGCGAGCCCGGCCCGCTCATGCCGTTCGGGAATTCGTCTCACATTTGTGAATATAGCGCTTTTAGCGCGGCGTCACCCCCTGAACGTGGGGCGCGGGGACCGGAGACTTTGGTCTATACGTTGTCCGCAAAGCGTATCAACTATGCCAAACACGCTTTGCATTCCAAAATGGATTGATGAAAACGCTTGCATTTTGGCTCGATGCCAGCCTGAGCCAGAGAGAACGTAATGTCGGAGCCATTGGCCCTGTGTCTACCGAGCGCAGCTTTAAGGTGCGGCGCGAAGGAAACACAGACCTTCGCGGTGATAACGGCAAAGAGCAGGGGGGAATTCGCGCATGGCTGACGACCAAAAACCGACGAACCTCGCAAGCGGCGGCATCATTGTGGCTAGCCTTGCAGTGGTAGGCTCGCTCTTTTTTGCTCATGAGGCGCCGCTTCAGGGATCGCGTCCGGCTATGTCCGAGCCGCAGTTCCACCAGTCAGCCACCAGCCAGGATATTGACGCGCGCCTGTGGCAGGACCCGTTCGCCGCCGTCGCCAAGTCGCTTGACAGCCGGGGCGACTCTCGAAACCGCTCGAGCGCCGAGGAACATTGCATACAAAATCCAGATGGTCCCCACTGTGCCTCACCGCTAACCGGCAAACACGAAAACACGCTCGTGATTGCCGTTACTATGTCAGGGGCTCCTTACGCGGAGGAAAACGAGGCAAGGCGCCGCACACGCTTCGCCGTGCTGGCCGGCCTCAAGCGGGCCGGTTTCGTGCCGGAAGACGCGCAGCACATCGGCTATTTCGAGTGGCTCCCTCAGGGACTGGCACAGCCGTCAAATCGGATCCCGACTGAGGTCTGGCTGCGACCGATCCATGAGCTGATGTTGCCGCCGGTGGTCCCAGACCAGATGACCACCGTGGTCCCATATGAACGTTTTCGCCCAATCGATTTGCAATCTTCAGAGCGCACTTCAAAGCGCATCCTCGTGGTCTGGTTGGACGAAGATGCGTTGCATGGCAGTCCCCTCGACAAACTTGCCGGGCTGGCCAAATTTCTACGCTCTCGCAGCGACCCAAGCGTTCGAGCAGACCGACAGATCCGAATCCTTGGTCCTCAATATTCGGATACGCTCCACGCCATGGCAATTGAAGCGCGCAGCTTTGCTACTGAGAATTGCGACGTAAAAAAAGAGCCGTGGCCCGACTTGGAGGGAGTCCAATTCTACACATATAGCGCCAGCGCCGAGGACATTCAGCTGCTCAGGGGTTTGACGACGACCTGTACTTCCGTCCACGACTATTTCGCGAATTTGGGTATCGACATACGCCGGACGATCGCGACCGACGAGGTGTTGGCGCGCGGCATCGTCGGAGAGCTGGAGCTCCGCGGCGTCAAGCCCGGCGTCCCCACTGACCAGCCCACGGACCACGTCGCGCTCATCTCCGAATGGGACACCTTTTACGGCCGGACGGTCCCCGACACGATGGAGCGCTGCTTCGAGAATCCTGATTGCTCCCCGAAGCAAGATTCCGAGCATCCCCCGTGGGTGCATAGACTTACCTATTTGCGCGGGCTGGATGGCCAGCTCCCGGGAACTCCGGGGACCGAGGATCGGAAAACTGGCAAAGGAACCGGGGAAGCCGACAGAAAAGCGAGCGCGACGGACTTCTTCAAGACCAAGTCGGATGTCAATGGCGGGGACCGCCCAAATGGGCAAGGGCAACAGGATTACCTGCGAAGGCTTGCCGATCACCTGCGGAAGATCGACGAGAAACTGCGCCGGGACAATGAGGGCCGCATTAGGGCCATCGGCATTCTCGGCAGCGATGTGTTCGACAAGTTGCTGGTGCTGCGAGCGCTCCGGCCCAAGTTTCCGGAAGCGCTGTTTTTCACCACCGATTTTGACGCCACGCTCACGATGGGGAGCGAGCTCGACTGGACGCGTAACCTCATCGTCGCATCGAGCTTTGGCCCGGAGCTGGTGCAGGAAATACAAGACGAAATCCCTCCGTTCCGCGGCAGCTACCAGCCCGCCGCATTCCTTGCCACACGTCTGGCGATAGGAGATCCGGACAATAATTGGTGCATCAAGGTTGGCCAAGACCACTTAACGCGGTGGCTGTCGCGCGCGCGAATCGTTGAAATCGAACGTACCGGCGACGTGCTGTCATTTCCTGTTCACGGAGGCCTAGACCCTGAACGCCCTCCCCCGCCGGAGGCGTGCCCGGAGCCGGCGCCGGGCGACAACTTTCAGCGCGTCGCAGCCTCTACGCCCTTGCGGGAAGGGCGTTCCGTATCTGGCTCGTGCACGGAAAAGGATCTGTCATCTTGCGACGACATTCAGCCGCCCAAAGAAGACCTCTTTCCCGAGCCTCGCAACCCGGCGGGTCTGAAATCGATCGCCTGGACGCTGGCCGGGGCGGCTCTGCTTGTCCTATCGGCACTTTCCATTGGCCGTGTGCGCAAGCGTGCCGGCCTCGAGGTTGGACTCGTGGGCCTCATTCTCTTCGGGGGCGCCTTTGCTTCTGCCTTTTGGACGCAGATCGCGACCACGCTGACCGGGAATGGCGAGGGCGAGCCGATAGCTTTGCTGCAGGGCGTCAGCGTCTGGCCGACCGTCCTGCTGCGCGCTCTGAGCATCGTCCTTTCCGCTTACCTCATTTGGCGCGCTTGGCGCAAACTGGATGCGAACCTGTATGAGATCGCTCGTGACATGCAACTGCCGATGCCAAATTCGGCGATCAACGCCGAGCGAACGGCGGATACGGAGCGCCGCTTGTGGAAGAAATTCTTGCGCATCTTCTCTTACAGCCTGCGGGAGCGCCAGGCGGACGGGCGTGAGCCGGACGACATTAACACAGCCTGGAGCGAATATGTTTATCAGGGACGATGGGGGGCGCGGCTATTCCGCGTCGCTATCTATGTCACGGCGTGGTGGTACATACTAGTGAAGAATGTCGTCATGCCTATCGTAGGCAAGACAATCACGCCCACGCGAGGCTTGCATACCTGGGACGCTTTTATGTACACGTCGAGGGTGGACTTCATCTGCCAGCTCGCCTTGATGTTCTTAGTCTTCGACGCGACTTTACTCTGCTTGTTGTTCGTGAAAGAACTGCGGCGCGGTTCCAGGCAGTGGCCGGATGAAACGAGGCGTCTATACCAGACCCGCCTCGGGCTAGAGGATCAATTTGTCGATGAGTGGATTGACCTCGACTTCGTGGCAAAGCGCACGCGCTGCATCAGCACGCTCATCTATTACCCGTTCATCCTAATCGCGCTGCTGATCGTGTCGCGTAGCACGGTGTTTGCGAATTACCCCCCTAGCGTGCCGATGTTCGTGGTTCAAGGGTTCAGTCTCACCATCGTGTTCGGCTGCGCTCTCGCGCTGTGCTTGACCGCGCAGGCAGCACGAAGCACTGCCAAGCAAAGGCTAACGGATAGGATCATTTGCGCCAAAGGTCCTTGCGGCAAAGATTTGGACGATGGCGGCCGCCGCGCCGGACAGCTGGAAACCTTGCTTGTCCGCGTCGATGACCTGCGCGACGGCGCCTTTAGCCCGCTCACGCAGCAACCGTTCGCTAGAGCGCTGCTCTTGCCATTGGGCAGCTTTGGCTGGACGACTCTTCTCCAGAACGGAATGCTCCCTGGCCTATAGCTTGCGAACCGGCTTCGCAAGCAATCGGTCGCTTAAGGATAGACGAAGATCACTTGGGACCCGGAGCCCGGGGGTGAAGCGCGGCCTCGCCGAACTGTTCTTCGATCGGGAGATCGAAGTTGTCGGCGTCGTTGTGTTTGGATGGAACAATGGTGAAATGTGGAAACAGCTTCCTCCGCCGAGCCTGGAGCACAAGCGACGTCGCGCCGCGCGCCTGGCGCTAAAACGACAACTTCGCGCCCACGACAAGCAATGCACCTGCAAGCACCGGCCGCAAAACACGATCTGGCGCAAATGCGGCAATCTGGCCGCCGAGCGCGATTCCAGGCAGCGAGCCAATCAATAAAGAAACGAGCATCATCCAGTCCACAGAACCGCGCAACGAATGCCCCAAGCCCGCAAAGAGGGTCAACGGCACGGCGTGGGCGATGTCCGACCCGACGATTCGGGCAATCGGAACCCTGGGATAGAGAAGCAATAACACGGTGACGCCGATCGCCCCGGCGCCGACCGACGAGATCGTGACGAGGACACCGACGAAAGCGCCGAACACACAGGTTAGGACCATGGTTTGGCGCCCGGGCAGCTCTCGCAGATGTCCAGCCGTGCGGTACAAAACCCGTTTAGGGACAGCTAGTGTTAGAGCCGTCAGGAGCAAGGCATATCCGAGGGCTGTCGTGATGACGGCGTTCGTGCGATCGCTGTTCCCGCCGAACTCCGAAAGCGCCAGCAGCGTCAAGGCTGTTGCTGGGATACTACCAGCGGCAAGCAGGAGCGTGATCCGCCAGTCCACGGTACGGTTCAGACTATGAACGATCGTCCCGCCGCTCTTGGTGATGCCGGCGTATAGGAGGTCTGTGCTAACCGCCGTCGTGGGATGGATCCCGAACCAAAGAACCAGCAACGGTGTCATAATCGACCCGCCTCCCACTCCCGTGCAGCCTACCAATGCACCGACGAAAAACCCGGACAAGGAATAGAGGGGGTTAATTGCATATAGAAATTCCATATCATTTTTATCCTAGACTCAGCCGAAAATCACCGAGCCATATTCGCCGATCGCGCGGGCGAAGGCCAACGCCAATCCGCTGAGCCAGGCCGGCAAGACTTCAGGCAAGATAACGCGGTGTCATAGGAAACGTTGAGGAGCGTCGCCCCTTGCTCAGCGCCGAAAGCAAGGCGCCGGCAGACCACAGGCTCAAGCAGGACGTCCACACGCCGGCACGGAATGACCGGGCGCCTAGGTTCCGCGAGGCTTTCGCGAATTGCCGGCCTTGCCATGCCTGGCCCGCTTTGCCAGTCGCGGCGGAACCGCCCACCGAGAATGCGAACTTCCGGATCATGAACCCTACCGATCCTATTATTTAAAGATCTTCCGGCCACCGAAGCCGGCGCGGAGGTTTTTTCTTGCATCAGGGATGCCTTTCATAACTAAGTCTATGGAAAAAGGGAATGTCAATAGCCGGAGTGCCGCGGGCCGCGGAATTCGTTGCAAGGAACGCCTTGGCGCTATCCGGGGAGGTAAGTCGTTCACCATTTTTTGGACATGCGCTACGCGACGTCATTGGTCGAAGCCGGTGGCAGTGAACTTGACCGGGCGGCCAGCGTATTGCGATGACCGGACACGGATCGCTGTAATTTGTTTGGAGAATGCCATGTCCAGCGCGCGCCCGCCTCTGCCGCCCTTCACGCGCGAAACCGCGGAGGAAAAAGTTCGTCTTGCCGAGGATGCTTGGAACTCGCGCGACCCTGCAAGCGTCGCGCTTGCCTATACTGAGGATAGCCGCTGGCGAAACCGCTCGGAATTTTTTGTCGGGCGCGCGGCCATCGTCGAATTCCTTACCCGCAAATGGGCAAGCGAATTTGATTACCGGCTGATCAAGGAGCTTTGGTCGTTCCATGAAAACCGCATCAGCGTTCGCTTCCAATATGAGTGGCGCGATGCCTCCGGCCATTGGCTTCGCGCGCACGGCAACGAGCAATGGGAATTCGATGGCGATGGACTGATGCGCCGTAGGGAAGCCAGCATCAACGACGTGGCGATCGCCGTGGGCGACCGCAAATTCCTGTGGCCCGCCGGGCCGCGTCCCGCCAGCCATCCAGGCTTGAGCGAACTCGGTCTATGAGCCCCTGCCATCGCTCTGGGCGGCGCCTCGCCCGACACTGAAATAGACAAAACCGTGCCGGGCCATGTCCGCCGGATCGTAAATGTTGCGGAGGTCCACCATAATGGGCGCGACGAGAGCCGATTTGATACGATCGAGATCGAGCGCGCGAAACGCATCCCTACACTGAAGATAGCCGCTGACTCTCGGCGGCCCAACTACGTCGTCACCCCCCTTGAGACGCTATGTCCGTGGTGGATGTCCGTGGCGGGCGGCTCGTTCCACGGCATGCAAAAACGAGGGTTGGCCGAAGGATCGGCCAGAACCTCAAGCATGGGGAACGAGCCATGGATCAGTTACAACAATCTACGTTGCAATGGATGCGCACAAGAGAATGATCTCGGTTGCGGTCGCCAAGAGTGGTCGACGTGGCGAGGTGCGCTTTTTCGGCGAAATTCCGAATCGACCAGAATCGGTCGCCAAAATAATCGATCGCCTCGGCGCCAAGCACGGCAAGCTGGCTTTTTGCTACGAAGCGGGGCCTTGCGGCTATGGCCTGCATCGGCAGATCACCATGCTTGGGCATGACTGCGTCGTTGTCGCCCCATCGCTCGTTCCGACGCGGCTCGGCGACCACGTCAAGATCGACCGCCGCGACGCCGTGACCCTGGCGGCGCTGTTCCGCTCGGGGGAATTGACGCCGGTTTGGGTTCCAGACGACGCCCATGAAGCCATGCGCGATCTCTGCCGCGCCCGCCAGGCGACGATGGAGGGTTTGCGCCGGGCTCGCCAGCAGGTTCTGAGCTTTCTTCTGCGTCACGGACGCATCTATTCCGGCGGCGGTCATTGGACACGCACGCACCGCCTATGGTTGGCGGCGCAGCGGTTCGGCCACCCGGCGCGCCAGATCGCTTTCGAGGAACTCGTGCAGGCTACCTAAACAGATGCAGGAACTGGCGCCTTCATGGTCCTTGGCCCGGGTCGTTACGGCCATTCAAGCATTGCGCTGCGTTGCGCTCATCGCCGCCCGCGCGGCGGAAGCGGTGCGCGGCCATTGCGGCATCGAGAACCGTCTCCATTGGGTGCTCGACGTCGTCTTCAAGGACGACCTCTCCCGCCTCAGAAAAGGCCATGGCACAAAAAACATGGCCGTCGTCAGGCACTTCGCCATCAATCGCATCCGATCCGCAAAGGACAAGCGAAGCATGAAACTGCGCCGAAAAATCGCCGGCGGGGACCCGAACTATCTTGTGACGCTCCTCAACTCAGCGCCGCATTAACCTGGATTCGGAGCCTCGCGGCGTCGGGGGCGCGAAGCTCACCAGCGGATAAGCGCCGATGCCCAGGTAAAACCGCCGCCCATCGCTTCGATCATCACGAGGTCGCCTTGCTTGATCCTGCCGTCGTCACGCGCGACCGCAAGGGCGAGCGGAATCGACGCGGCCGATGTGTTGGCGTGCAAATCGACGGTGACAATGACTTTGTTTGGCGCGATCCCAAGCTTTTCCGCCGACGCGTCGATAATGCGGCGGTTGGCTTGGTGCGGCACGAACCAATCGAGACCGGCGGCGCTCGTTCCAGTCGCTTCGAAGGCCGCCGTGACGACATCCGCGACCATTCCGACCGCGTGGCGAAAGACCTCCCGTCCAGCCATCCGCAATTGCCCGGTCGTCTGCGTCGTCGAAGGCCCTCCATCGACATAGAGTTTTTCCCGGTGGCGTCCATCCGAGCGAAGGTGCGACGTGAGAACGCCGCGATCCTGCGCGGTTCCTTCCCCACGCCGCGCTTCGAGCACCACGGCCGCCGCCCCGTCGCCGAAGAGAACGCAGGTTGTCCGATCGGTCCAGTCAAGCAGACGCGAGAAGGTTTCCGCGCCGATGACGAGGGCGCGCCGGTGCGATCCAGACGCCAGGAACTTGTCGGCGGTGGCCAGCGCGAAGACGAACCCGGAACAAACCGCTTGGACGTCGAAGGCCGCGCCGTTCGTCATGCCAAGCCCGGCCTGGATCTGGGTCGCGACGGCGGGGAAGGTAAAGTCCGGCGTCGAGGTTGCGACAATCACGAGATCGAGATCCGCAGCCTTGAGGCCGGCGTCGGCAAGGGCGGCTTTGGCCGCATAAAGACCGAGCCGCGAGGTTGGCTCGTCCATGGCGGCGACATGGCGCTGCCTTATCCCGGTGCGCTGCACGATCCACGCGTCGGTCGTCTCCAGCGATTTTTCGAGGTCGGCATTGCTGACGATGCGTTTGGGAAGATAGGAGCCGAGCCCCAAGACGACGGAACGGAGCTTGCCTGACGCTGCGAGATGCACGGAATTACCCATCGTTACCTAAAGACCACTCAGGAACCCGAGGGCGCCGCGACTGGCGCACCCGTCGCCCGGAGCCTTGACTGGGTGAGGAATTGCTCGCGCGAGAGCGGAAGCGAATCGCGAATTTTACGCAAGAGTTCGTGCCGGGCCATGGCATAGCCGATTTCCACCGCGTGCGCCGTGCCGACCGGGTCGGAGCCGCCGTGGCTCTTGATGACCACACCGTTCAGGCCGAGAAACACCCCGCCGTTGACATTGCGCGGATCCATCTTGGCGTTCAATGCCGTGAACGCATGGCGGGCGAGAAAACAACCTATCTTCGACATAAGATCGCGGCCAAGCTCTTCGCGCAGATATTGCGCTATCTGATTGGCCGTGCCTTCCGCGGTTTTCAAGGCGATATTGCCGGCGAAGCCTTCGATGACCACGACATCGACCGTTCCCTTGCCAATGTCGTCGCCTTCGACGAAGCCCCGGTAGTCGAGATTTGGCAGACTGGTTTCGCGCAGCACGCGGGAAGCGGTCTTGACCTCGTCGATGCCCTTGATCTCCTCGACACCGACGTTCAGCAATCCCACGGCCGGCCGTTCGATGGAAAGGACGATCCGCGCCATCGCGGAGCCCATGACGGCAAGATCGACAAGATGCCTCGCATCGGCGCCGATGGAAGCCCCGAGATCGAGAACGATTGACTTGCCCCGAACCGTAGGCCAGATCGCGGCGATCGCCGGGCGGCCGATCCCCGGCATCATGTGCAGGCAAATTTTCGCCATGGCCATCAGGGCGCCGGTATTGCCGGCCGAGACCGCAACATCGGCTTCGTTCTTCTTCACAGCTTCGATGGCAAGCCACATCGACGATGTCCGGCGGCCGGCGCGCAACGCCTGACTAGGCTTGGCGTCCATCCGGACCGCAACGCCGGTATGACGCACTATGGAGACCTCGGAAAGCCCCGGCTCGGCATCGAGAAGCGGCTGGATCCTCGCGGCATCGCCAAAAAACAGAAATTTCATATCGGGCCGCCGTCGCAGCGCGCGGGCGGCACCCGGAACGATCACTTCCGGACCATAGTCGCCGCCCATGGCGTCGAGCGCAATTCGTACTGGCTTGATCATGCTCTACGCAACTCTGGGCCGGCGGGGTAAGACGCGACGATTGGCGCCGGGAAACTTCGTCATGGACGATCGGGTTTGAAAAATCATCTCAATTCGGCGGCAAGAAGAAGCCGGGTGCACTACCTGCCAGCCGGACCGGAGCGCGAGACTTGACGGGCGTTCACCGATGGGGCAGCGGCGATGGGTAAACAACGAAAAAGCCTCTTTGTTCAAGCTTTTTTCGGCGATAAGAACGCCACCCAGGGTCGGCGAGGGATTTCTGCCGGCGGCGCGCACCGGTGAGGAAATCGCCCGTCACCGAGGTTTGATCAAGCTCCCGCACTAGCATGAAAGCATAAGGCTTGCGCCAACTTTCGGCCGGACCGGCGCCGCCAGGTTAGAAAGAGCGACCGGACGCAAGCTTGTCAAAACAGCGAACCTTGCTCGCGCTTCCGCCGCCCCTTGCTGGCCGGGCGCTTGCGGGGAGGGCCGTCTTTTTGGGTGGCCGCGATTGCCGTTCTGTGGCCGTCGAAGAACTGGATATCGAGACGAGCCCCATCGGCCACCTCGGCCGCTCTGCGCACGGGTTTGCGGTCACTGTCGCGGACCAGCGCGAAGCCCCGCGCCAGGACGTGGGGATAACCGAGACTGAAGAGCAATTTTTCCAGGCCATTTACCTCCGCCCGGCGAGCCGCTACGCGAGCTTCCCAGCCGTGCGCCATGCGTTCCGCCAAACCGTTGAGCTGAACGCGGGCATCGCGCACAACTCTGATGCGCGCCGCCCGCATACCGCCAAGTCTCGCGGCAAGGTGTTTGAGGCCTTGCTTCCGTCCATCATTGCCCACCGTCCGGCAACGCTCCAACCTTTGTTCCAGCGCCTTGAGCCGTTCCGCCGCGCGGCCCATTTTTGCATGCGGAGACTGTTGTGCGAGACGATGGGACAGGCGCGCCAGTCCGAGCTGCCCACGGCTGTAGGATTTCGCGCGCACGCTATCGAGGCGGCTCTCGAAATTGTCGAGCTGCTGACGGCGCGAGGCAAAAATGCTGTCGCTTTGCGGAAGGGCGCGCAAAAGGGCCCGGAATTCGCCCCGGCGTCGGTCGAGGCCCCGCAACACGGCGTCGCTGTGGCGGCGGGCGAGATCATTGAGCGCGGCGGCGAGTTCGCTCCGCACCGGCACCGCTTTTTCCGCCGCCGCCGTCGGGGTCGCCGCGCGCAGATCGGCGGCGTGGTCGATCAATGTCCAATCCGTCTCGTGCCCGACCGCGGCAATGAGCGGCACAAAACTCCGCGCCGCCGCGCGCACGACGATCTCCTCGTTGAAACTCCACAAATCTTCGAGTGAACCGCCTCCTCGCGCGACGATAATCACGTCCGGCCGCCGCAAGGAACCGTCTTCAGGCAGGGCATTGAAGCCGTCGATCGCGGCGGCGATCTCGGCCGCCGAGGTTTCGCCCTGGACCCGCACGGGCCAGACCACGACATGGCGCGGAAACCGTTCGGCGATGTGGTGCATGATATCGCGGATGACGGCTCCCGTAGGCGAGGTGATAACCCCAATGCACGCGGGCAGAAACGGCAACGGCCGCTTGCGCGCTTCATCGAAAAGCCCTTCCGCCGCGAGTTTCCGGCGGCGCTCCTCGACAAGCGCCATAAGGGCGCCGATGCCCGCTGGCTCCAACGCCTCGACGATGATTTGATAGGTGGATTTGCCGGGATAGGTTGTGACCTTGCCGCTCGCGACGACTTCCAAACCCTCCTGCGGCTTGGTCTTCAGTTTCGCGAAGACTCCCTTCCAGATGACAGCATCGATGCGAGCGGATTGGTCCTTCAAGCAGAAATAGGCGTGGCCGGAAGAATGCGGCCCGCGGTAATTTGAGATCTCTCCGCGAACGCGCACAAAACCAAAACGGTCCTCGACCGTCCGCTTCAAGGCGGCAGACAATTCGCTGACGCTGAGCTCGGGTGCGTTACTATTTGCGAGATCGGACATGGCGCCACCATGCCGGATTCCGGCGGCGCGGGAAAGAGATCCCCTCGGTCAAGGCATTGAACCCTCTACTTTGCCCCCTCGAACGCGAAAAAATCCAAAATTTCCTCCCGTCGAAAGTTATTTTGGCTAAACAAGGCGATGACCACCTTCGCACCCGAGCAATACAAGGAAACCTTGATTTTTCTCGCGACGGCGGGCGTGGTCGTGCCGCTGTTCCGGCGCTTGAAATTCAGTCCGGTTCTGGGTTTTCTTGGCGCGGGTGTTTTGCTTGGTCCCTATGGCCTTGGCGCGCTCGCCCGGCAAATCGGCTGGCTTTCTCCGTTCGCTCTCGACAATGTCGAGCAAATCGCGCCGGTCGCGGAATTCGGCGTCGTCTTTCTCCTGTTCATGATCGGCCTTGAACTGTCTTGGCAGCGGTTGGCGATTATCGGCCGGCTCGTCTTCGGGCTCGGCGCTCTGCAGGTCTTCGGCTCCGCCGCCGCGCTTGGCGTCTTGGCTTTTCTCCTGGGGGAGCCTGCAACCTCGGCGGAGGTGCTCGGTTTCGCGCTCGCCCTGTCGTCCACGGCTATCGTGATTCCGGTGCTCGCCGAAGCCAGACGGCTCGGAACCACGGCAGGTCGCACGATTTTCGCCGTCCTGCTCTTTCAGGACCTGATGGTGGCGCCGCTCCTGTTCATGGTCGCGATGCTCGGTATGCGCGGCGGCAACCTCGGCATGGCTTTCGTCTCCACCCTGGTTCCCGCGCTTACCGGCTTGAGCGTCATCGTGCTCGGCGGCCGGCTCGTCATGCGGCCGCTATTCCGGCACGTCGCGGCGGCGGGATCGACCGAATTTTTCATGGCGGCCTGCTTGCTTGTGGTCATCGGAACCGGCGTACTCACTGCGGCGAGCGGTATGTCGATGGGACTTGGCGCATTCATCGCCGGCATTCTTCTCGCCGAAACCGAGTACCGCCGCGAGATCGAAGTGACGATTGAGCCCTTCAAAGGTTTGCTGCTCGGACTTTTCTTTGTCTCGATCGGCGCGAGCCTCGATCTTTCCCGCATATTTTCCGCTCCGCTGATGTCATTCGGTCTTGCGCTTGGCATCATTCTCGTCAAGTTTTGCGTCAACTGGCTAGCTGGGTGGATAGCGCGCCTTCCCGTGCGGGTCTCCACCGAGGCCGCGCTTATGCTGGCACCCGGCGGAGAATTTGCTTTCGTTATCATTACCGCAGCCGTCGCCGCCAACGCCATGTCCGCCGGCACCGGCGCGGAGGCGATGATCGCGGTGACCATTTCGATGTTTGCCGTGCCGTTCCTTGGCGCGCACGCCAAGCGCCAGGCAAGACGGCCCGCCGCAGCGGAGCCCGCCGGCCCCCCGGTGCCGGGCGAGGCCGGTCCGGCGCCCGATGCGATCATCGTCGGCTTTGGCCGGGTTGGCCAGCTCGTCGGCGACATGCTGCAGGCGCATGCCATCCGCTATCTCGCCGTGGAGACCGATGCCGCCCTGGTGACGCGATTTCGGGCCGAAGGACGAGACATATATTGGGGCAATGCGTCGCGGCCCGAATTTCTCGCCCGCTGCGGGTTGGCCAAGGCAAAGGCTCTCATCATCACAATGGACAAGCCTGCCGACGCGGAAGACATTGTTCGCCACGCCCGCGCGGGTTATCCAGACTTAATCATTGTCGCCAGAGCCCGCGACGCGCATCACGCAACGCAGCTCTATGGCCTTGGGGTGAGCGATGCCGTCCCCGAGACTATCGAGGCCAGCCTGCAATTGTCGGAAGCCGTGCTGGTGGACATGGGTATCCCCATGGGCAAGGTGATCGCGTCGATTCACGCGAAACGCGACGAATTCCGGAAAATCCTTCAGCCTATCGCGGGCCGCACCAAAGCGGCGCGGGCCATCAAAATGTCTCTTCGGGTGAAGGAAATGAACAAACGGCAGCCGAAATCGAAACCGGAGGAGTGAGGGCTGCGCCGTTGCTCAGGGCGTGGCTTGCGGATTTCCGGCCTAAGGCGGCTCCCCGCGGCCGCCCATGCCGGAGCACCCGGCGCGCTAGTACATCGATGGTAGGCGCGATTTTCACGAATTGCACGACCAACTCCGGCTCGAACCCCAAGGGGATTTTCCCCTTTGGATTCGCGAGTAAGCGCTATCCGAGCAATCAAGCCTTATGTCCGGTTATGGGCGCTGCCCACATTAGCTCTTCGGCAAGTTCGTCGGAAGGACGACTTCGGTAACTATTACTATTATCGGACGGGGAAATCGATCCCGAGCTCGGTTTCGAGCGCCGCTGGGCAATTTATGCCGGAGAGAGCGAGAATGTGTGAGGTCAAAATCGCGGTCAAGGCGCTTAACCGCATGTTGGAACTCGGACGTCCAATCTGCGTGTACGTCCCCTGATATTCGTGCACGGGGCAATGCTCACTTACGAGCATCCATGCAACAAAACCCTTCAGCGCGCAATCAGGGGACCCGATAGAATGGGTCCGGAAGCAGGAATCGCTTCTGCGCGTGGCCGCCCTCCAAATCCGAGGGCTGATCGCCGATATTCGCCACGATCGTGTAGCCCATTTCCTCGATTCGCGCCCTGATCGGGGTCTTGAAGTCGCTCGCGGAGGCAAAATGGGCCCCGTTCGGCACCATGGAAAGCTTGGCATACCCGCGATAGCCGGCGGCGGCGAGGTTGCGCTTCGTCGCCGCACGTTGGGATTCCGGACGTCCGGTGATGAAGAACACTGCTATCCCCAAGTCCCGCGCCGAACGGAAAAGGTCTAGGGTCGGCTCGATTGGTGGGTCGCGCCCCAGCTGATCCCAGGCCGCCCAGCCGCACGGAGCGCCCGATCCCGGATCGCAAGGCCCTGCGGCCGGGCGGCCGAAATCGTCGAGCTTGATGATCTCCCAATTGGAAAGCGCGGTCTCGTCGATGTCGAGCACCAAGGCGGGCCGCGCAACCTTGCCGGCCTCAGATGTAAGCCAGACCTTAGCCTCGGTGGCGACCGCCGCGACATCGCGATCATAGGCGCCTGAATCATGGTAGGCGAGCGCCGCGCGGCCGGCATCGCCCACATTGGCCGGCTGCGACCCCACAGTTACGAAATCGGCTTGGGTGACGAGGCCGCCGGACAGGGTGGCGCAGGCGGACAGCAGGACGAGAAGCGCACCAGCCGATAATCGCTTAAGGTTTGACCGGCCTCGAATGCGCTGAACAGTCACACGGAATTTCGTCCTTGCAAAGCCGTACGCGCGCGATTGCACATAGGTGAAGGTTTGCAGCGCCGCGGTCATATTCCGCTCAGCACCATGGACGCCAGGATACGCTTCAAAAAAATCAGCGACTTCGCCCGCCACTAGTACATCGATTCTTCCATGAAACTGCTCATATGCCGCAAGTCGAACCCCGTTTCGCCTCAGGGGGGCGATGCCTGCGTCGATGAGATTCGATTCACGGAAACGCTGTACTAATTGCTAGCTGCCCCATCAACCTCAATTGCGCCGTTTCAGATGGTCCTCGAGATAGGCGAGCGCATCCTGCCGGTCGTCGGCATTCGCCGAAGCCACAGCCTTGTCGTAGAGATCAATGATCCACTTATCCTTTTTGGAATCATTCGCGGCTTCCCGCGCCAAGGTCAGCCACATGAGGCCAAGCGCGCGCTGCGGCCGAACGCTGTCGCGGCCGGTGAAGAGCGTTTGGCCGAGCAGAGCCTCCGCTTGAAGGTGCCCTTTATCCGCGGCGAGAAATAGCCAGCGGATTGCCTCCCGGCCATCCTTATCGACGCCCGCGCCGTCGAGGTGCATCCGCGCCAAATTGTACTGGGCGTCCGCATCGCCGAACGTCGTCGCCGCGAATTGAAACATTTGCAGCGCGCGTTGGGGATCGGGACGGACCTTGCTGTTGGCTATTCCATTCAGATTGTAGATCCCAAGCGAGACCATCGCGCTCGACACAGCCGCGAGATCGCGCCGGTTAGGGTCGTCCTCATCGTAGTTCGTGACGATTTGAGAGAAATAGTCATACGCCTTAATATCGTCGCGCGGCACGCCGTCGCCATTGGCATAAATTTTGGCGAGTTTCCATTTCGCCAGCAATTCCCCTCCCGCCGCGGCATATTTCAAGGCCTCGATCGCGGAGGTGGCATTGCCTGAACGAAACCCTTCGAGACCCGCCTGCAACGCAGCGCGAGGCGTCGCGAATGCCTGGAGCGGTGCCTTTTCAACCGCCGCTCCATCGGTTGCCTCGAACGCGCCGATGCGGGCAACTGGCAAGCAGGCCGCTAGCCCGAAGAGCACAACCGCGGAAATTCGGCTAAACGTCAGCATAGGCATTTGTCTCACTCGACGCACCCGGATGGGTAACGGCTCCGCTAACCGCCGGGCCGACCATCTGGGCGTATTTCCATAACGCGCCAGACCCGAAATTAGTTTGCCGCGGTTGCCAATCTTTTTTCCTTTTTTCTAATTCCGCAACCCCCAAATGGAGGTGGATGGTTCCCTTGATCGCGTCGATCTCGATCATGTCGCCATCGCGCACCAGCGCGATCGGGCCGCCAACGGCGGCCTCCGGTCCGACATGGCCTACGCAAAAACCGCGCGTCGCGCCGGAGAAGCGCCCATCGGTGACAAGCGCGACCTTGGATCCCATGCCTTGGCCGTAGAGTGCGGCCGTGGTCGCCAGCATTTCGCGCATGCCCGGTCCACCGCGCGGACCCTCGTAGCGGATCACGAAAACGCAACCTTCCGCGTAGCGGCGCTTCGTAACTGCTTCAAAACAATCTTCTTCCTTGTCGAAGCAAAGCGCCGGCCCTCTAAAGATCAGCGCCGCTTCCGGCATACCCGCGACTTTCACAATCGCCCCCTCTGGCGCGAGGCTCCCCTTCAGACCAACGACGCCGCCGGTGGTGGTGATTGGCGTGTTGGCCGGCCGGACAACGTCCTGGTCAGGGTTCCACACTACTTTGCTTAAGTTTTCGTTAACCGTCCTGCCGGTGACGGTCATACAGTCGCCGTGCAAGAAACCGTGATCGAGGAGCGTCCTCATGAGGAGCGGAACGCCGCCGGCCTCGAACATGTCCTTGGCGACATATTTGCCGCCTGGCTTCAGATCGGCGATGTAAGGCGTCCGCTTAAAAATTTCGGCGACGTCAAAGAGATCGAATGCGATCCCGCATTCATTGGCGATGGCCGGGAGATGCAGCGCGGCATTGGTCGAGCCGCCGGAAGCGGCGACAACGGTCGCGCCGTTTTCGAGCGCCTTGCGGGTGACAATATCGCGCGGACGAAGGTTGCTCGCCAAAAGCTCCATCACCATCTCGCCCGCCATTACGCAAAAGCGATCGCGAATTTCATAAGGAGCCGGCGCCCCGGACGAATATGGCAGGGCGAGTCCGATCGCCTCCGAGACGGTGGCCATCGTATTGGCCGTGAACTGCGCGCCACAGGCGCCGGCCGAAGGACAGGCGACGGTCTCCAGCGTGTCCAAGTCCTCGGCCGACATGTCGCCAACCGAATATTTGCCGACCGCCTCGAAAAGATCTTGAATGGTGACCGGCTTCCCCTTGAAATTTCCCGGCAAGATCGAACCCCCGTAGATGAAAATGGACGGCACATTGAGACGCAGCATCGCCATCATCATGCCGGGCAGCGACTTGTCGCAGCCGGCGACGCCGACGAGCGCATCGTAGCAATGGCCACGCATTGTAAGCTCGACCGAGTCGGCGATCACCTCGCGCGAAACAAGCGAGGATTTCATCCCCTCATGGCCCATGGCGATCCCATCGGTCACCGTGATGGTGCAAAATTCGCGCGGCGTGCCGCCGGCCGCGACAACCCCCTTCTTCACCGCTTGTGCCTGCCGCATCAGAGCGATATTGCAGGGAGCGGCTTCGTTCCAGCAGGATGCCACGCCAATCAGGGGCTGGTGGATTTGCTGGCGCGTAAGCCCCATCGCGTAAAGATAGGAACGATGCGGCGCCCGCGATGCGCCTTCCGTCACGTGCCGGCTGGGAAGCCTGGTCTTATCGAAAACGCGATTTTCCATGGAACGTGGTTCCGGATCTGTCGGCCAAACCGTCTCATTGTGTGGGTGCAGGTGCCGTCGAACAAATTGGGTGCTGCGCGGGGAAGCGGGCGAAAATTCCTGTCACGCCATGCCCGGGCAGCCGATGCCGGATAGATGATGTTTAACCTCAAATCTCACATTAGCAAATTGCCAAAGACTGTAAAGGCAGCTTCTTCATAAGGTGCCAAGCCAACGTTAACTTTTCAGGCCCTGTGACATCAAAACCACAATTTTTTCTCGTTGGCGAGCGATTTTCCCCCAAAGCGTCGCATTTTTTCGGTCCGGCCAGCCTCATCGAGCGCTTCCCGCTCACCCCGAATCATTCGATTGAAAAAAACGCGTCCCCGCGATTTACCTTGACCTAGAGCGAGGCTCGCCTCATGGCAAACTGCCTTGGCGCTTCAGAAACCGCGCGAAAGCGGCGAGCGCGACATCGGACACATGATGCTCAATGCCCTCGGCGTCGAGTTCCGCGCAGTGCTGCGGGACGCCGACGGCGCGCAGAACATCGACGACGAGCCGATGCCGGGCGCGGACACGATCGGCAAGGCCATGCCCCTCCACCGTCAGGAACACGCCCCGATACAGCTTCGAGGTGGCAAGCCCTTCCCGTTTTAGGCGGGCGATCGTCTTGATCGCTGTCGCATGGGTCACACCGAGACGGTGGGCGATATCCGTCGGGCGCGCCTCGCCGCCGCTCGCGAGAAGGTCGTCGATCAATTCGACATAATCCTCGAGGACCGCCGCCGCCTGCGCCGAACGCGCCTTTTCAAAGCGCCGGGCCTGCACCGCCTCGACCGGCAGCTCGGCCGGGGACGGCCCCGGGGTCGCTTTCTTGCTCATTAAACATAGTCCTTTGGCCACGCGATCCGCGCGTGCCACCGCGCCAAAATCGAAGAAAACAGGTCCAAGTCAACTTTTTTTGAGTTTGATTATTTTGTAGTCCATGCTACATCTTATACCAAGGGCAGCCGCAGGCGCCAGCCATTTCGACAAAATCGACTTGAATTTGGTAAGCATTCGCGCAAGGGGCCCTTTTTAGATTTTTTTAAGGTCGCTGTTGTTGATCGTTGCACGAAAGGAAGCCGAATGACAGATGTCGTCGTACGAGACCGCCCGGTGAATCGGACGCAGACCGCCATTCGCGAAGTGCTCGACGGCCATCGGCGCGGGCTGAGCGCCGTTCTTCCGATGGCCGGGCCGGCCGTGATCGTCTCGATAGCCTATATGGATCCCGGCAATTTTGCGACGAATATTCAGGCCGGCGCGAAATACGGCTATGGCTTGCTGTGGGTCGTTCTTCTGGCAAACCTGATCGCGATGCTGTTTCAGAGTTTGTCGGCGAAGCTTGGCATCGCGACCGGCCGCAACCTCGCCGAAATGTGCCGTGAGCAATTGCCGCGGCCTGTCGTCTGGGCGATGTGGGTGATCAGCGAGATCGCGGCGATGGCGACCGATCTCGCGGAGTTCCTCGGCGGTGCGATCGGACTGTCTCTCCTGTTCAACCTCCCGCTCTTCTTTGGCATGATCGTCACCGCGATCGTGACCTACGGAATTCTGATGTTCGAGAGGCGAGGTTTTAGACCGATCGAGCTGATCATCGGCGCCTTGGTAGCAATCATCTGCCTCTGTTACCTGATCGAGATATTCATCGCCCCCGTGGACTGGGCGGCCGCGGCATTCCACACTGTCGTTCCGCAGCTCGATGATGCGGCGGCGGTCACGATCGCGGTGGGCATCATTGGCGCCACCGTCATGCCGCATGCCATCTACCTCCATTCCGGCCTCACGCACGCCCGGCTGAGCGCGCGCGACGACGCCGACCGGCGTAAGCTCGTCTGCTTTTCCAACCGGGAAGTCATTGTCGCACTTTCCATCGCCGGAGCAGTGAATATGGCGATGGTGATGATGGCGTCCGCCGCTTTCCATGCGGGTCACAGTGATGTCGCTGAGATAGAGACAGCCTACCACACATTGCGCCCTCTGCTCGGGGCGGGAGCGGCAACCGTCTTCTTGATCTCCCTGCTTGCTTCTGGCGTGTCGAGCTCCGCGGTCGGGACCATGGCCGGCCAAATGATCATGCAAGGCTTCGTCGGATTCAGAATCCCGATCTTGGTCCGGCGGCTTGTAACGATGGTGCCGGCATTTATCGTCGTAGGCTATGGGGTTAATGCGACCAGTGCGCTCGTCATAAGTCAGGTCATTCTCAGCCTTGCCCTGCCGATGCCCATGATCGCGCTTTTGCTGTTCACCCAACGGCGCGACATCATGGGCGGTTTGGCGAATGGCCGGGTGACCCGTGTTGCCGCGATCGCCGGAACCGCGGTGGTGCTCTTTCTCAACACCATACTTCTGGTGCAGACGTTTGGTGTGCCCCTGCCATTCTTGCAAGGGTAGCGCGGGCCGTTAAGCGTGCCGTCGTTCTGGCCCCGCGCCAGCGCTGGACGCGCCTGACCCAATCAAGCTCCGCCAAGCTTTGCCAGCGCGGCGGCGAGCTTTTCCATCCTGGACAGAGCGTCCTCTCGCCGCTCGCGGTTTTCCTCGACGACTTCTTCCGGCGCGCGGGCCACGAAATCGGCATTGCGGAGTTTGGCTTCGATCTTCTCCGCCTCGCCTATTAATTTGGCGATCTCCTTGGCGAGACGAGTCTTTTCCGCTTCGAAATCGATGATCCCTTGCAAGGGCAGCGCGGCAACGGTTTTGCGCACGACCATCTGCACGGATTTTTCCGGAGCCTCGGGCGCAAACGAGATCTCCGATAGCCGGGCGAGACGCTTAATGGTTTCGTCCCAATTTTTCGTGCGGGATTTGGCCTCGGGGGAGGCGTTCACGAGCATCAGCGGGATTCGCGCCGCCGCGGGAACGTTCATCTCCGCGCGTAGCGAACGGATTTCCGAAATCAGCTCGACGATAAAGCCAATCTCGGACTCGGCCTCTGGATTTTCGCAGCCCTCAAGGTCCGGCCATTCGGCGAGTGCCAGCGCACTCGCGCGGGGCAGCTCCTTCGCGGCCGTGATGCTCCAAAGCTCCTCGGTCATGAACGGCATGAAGGGGTGCAGGAGCTTGACGATTTGTTCGCGCACGAAAGCCGTTGTCGCGCGGGTCTCGTCCTTGCCCGCCCCATCGGCGCCTTGCAGGAGAGGCTTGGCGAGTTCGAGATACCAGTCGCAAAAAATGTTCCAGACGAAACGATAGGCGGCGTTGGCGGCGTCGTTGAAACGATAGGTTTCTATCGCCTCCGTCACCTCGGCAATGGACTTCGCGGTCTCCCCAATAATCCAGCCATTTAGCTTGAGACTTGTTTGGCGCGGATTAAACGTGGTCTCAAACACGCACTCGTTCATTTCAGCGAAACGCACCGCGTTCCAGAGCTTTGTGCCGAAATTCCGATATCCTTCGATTCGTTGCTCCGATAGCTTGATGTCGCGTCCCTGAGCCGCCATCGCGGCGAGCGTGAAGCGCAGCGCATCCGCGCCATAGGTCTCGATGAGGTGCAAAGGATCGACCGCATTGCCCTTCGACTTCGACATTTTCGCGCCCTTCTCGTCGCGGACGAGGGCGTGGATATAGACATCGCGGAAAGGGACTTCGTGCATGAAATGCAGGCCCATCATCATCATCCTGGCGACCCAGAAGAAAATGATGTCGAAGCCGGTGACGAGCACGCTCGTCGGATAGCGGCACTTCAGCTCGGGCGTCTCGTCCGGCCAGCCGAGGGTAGAGAAAGGCCAGAGCGCGGAGGAAAACCAGGTGTCGAGGACGTCGGGATCGCGCCGGATGGACATTCCAATAACTTGATCGGGATCCCAGTGGGAAAGTTTTGCGTCCTCGGCAATCAACACGTCCTGCAGATTCGGAAAACCACGCCTCCCATTTGGTAACAGCGGCCTACGAAAATATTTGAGCGCTGCTGCGCGCGCCTCTTCTTCTGAGGCCGCGACAAATACCGGAATTTCCGTAAACAGGCCATCTCGCCCCATAAATCCAGGCCCATACCACGCGGGGATCTGATGCCCCCACCATAGCTGGCGCGAAATGCACCAGGGTTGAATATTTTCAAGCCAATCGAAATAGGTCTTTTCCCAGTTCTGTGGGACGAAGCGCGTCTTGCCCGCGCGCACAGCATTGATTGCGGGCTGCGCCAAGGTCTTCGCGTCGACATACCATTGCTCTGTGAGCCAAGGTTCGATGACGGCGCCTGACCTATCGCCGTGGGGGACCATATGCGTGTGAGGCTCGACCTTATCGAGGAGGCCTTGGGCCTCCATCATTTCGACGACACGCTTACGTGCCTCGAAGCGATCGAGGCCTGGGAATTGAAGAGCTTCGAAGGTGCGTTGCAGCTCTGCAACTGCACGATTATCGGTGGGGTCAACAAGCATCGCATCAGGTCCGTGGACCAGGATGTGGGCGTCTTTACTGAGCACATTGATGCGCTGCAGGCCGTGTCTTTTGCCCACCTCAAAGTCATTGAAATCATGCGCGGGCGTAATTTTTACCGCGCCTGTACCTTTTTCAGGGTCCGAATATTCGTCGGCTATGATCGGGATCAGGCGGCCCGCGAGCGGCAAACGCACGCGCTTCCCGTGAAGGTGCAGATAGCGCTCGTCCTCGGGATGGACCGCGACCGCCGTATCGCCGAGCATAGTTTCCGGCCGCGTCGTCGCGACCACGACGAATTCGCCTGTCTCGCGGCCATCATCGTCAACGACCGGATATTTAAAATACCAGAGGTGGCCCGTGGTCTCGACCTGCACGACTTCGAGATCTGAGATCGCGGTCTGGAGTTCTGGGTCCCAATTGACGAGGCGCTTGTCCTTGTAAATCAGGCCTTCCTTGTAGAGCTGCACGAAGGCTTTTGCGACCCCGCGGGACAGCCCGTCGTCCAAGGTAAAACGTTCGCGCGACCAATCGCAGGAGGCGCCGAGTCTTTGCAATTGATCGATGATCGCGCCGCCAGATTGGGCCTTCCAGTCCCACACGCGCGCCAGAAATTTTTCGCGGCCCAGGGCAACCCGGCCGGGCTGCTGGCGTTCTATCAACTGCCGCTCGACCACCATTTGCGTGGCGATGCCGGCGTGGTCGGTGCCCGGCTGCCAAAGCACGTCCTTGCCGCGCATCCGTTCGAAGCGGCAAAGAATGTCCTGCAAGGTCGTGTTGAGCGCGTGGCCCATATGCAGGGAGCCGGTGACGTTTGGCGGCGGAATGACGATCGTGAAAGGCGCCGCCCCTGCCCGCTCCTTGCGCCCTGCCCGGAACGCGCCCGCCTCTTGCCATGCCGAAGCGATTCGGCCTTCGACCGCCTTGGGATCGAAAGTCTTTTCCATCATCCGATCATTTTTCCGCGCGCGGCTCGCAAGCCCGTGCCGAGCCGGCCGCGTCAAATGTGAGCGATGGCAAACACGCGGGCAAAAAGCAAGGACGCGTGGGCAGTCTGGGACACCTACCCCGCCAGATCTTCTCTGCAAGGCAAACGCGACCGCTGCGCGATTTCTATTCGCCGCGCGCGACCCGCTCGATTTCGGCGGCGACCAGGCGCTCGACGATGCCCGGCAGATTGTCGTCGAGCCAAGTCTTGAGCATGGGACGCAGCGTTTCGCGAGTAAGACCAATGACGACGTCGCGGTGCTGGACAAACCGGCTGGCGAGAAGGGCGTTGAAGGCGGCGCCGACCGACCCATGGGTGGCGTTTGAAACGAAGGTGCGCCCGGCGCCCGCGCGCGAACCCGGCTCGCTGGCTTCGCCATTAGGCTCCGGTCGCGGAGCCTCCGCGCGTAACCCGCTCTCGTTCGCAAGCAGCGCCTGGTCGCCGGCGATGATTCGCCTGATCGATGCGAGGATTTCCTCTATCGATGGTTCTTGCGGGCTTGGCTCAAGCATTGGACCGTCTTTCAATAGGGGGGTGGTTGGGCTCATGATCTCCAAATACCTTCAAAAGCAAGATACGACGACCTTGAGAGATCGCGCATCGGGAACTGGCTCGGCCATCAAGCCATCAGTTTTTGGCCCACCGAGGCGGATATGCGGAACTAGCGAACACCAGCATCCTGGGGCGCGATCTGATTCCATCGAAAGCCCTCCGCCACGGTCGAGATCGGCAAACTTGCGCCGGGACTCCATCCTTTTGCATTCTCATGTTTCCGTTGAACCTATTGCTTCGGCGGCACGACAGAGAGACGGTCAGCATGATTCGTTTCAACTTGAATCGATCAGGCTCTAGCTTAACTTCGCTGGTTAGGCGAGATAGCGCTTGTATATCAAACTGTTAACTCAACACCGGCGCCCGGGCCCGGCGAGAACCGTCCGATGTTCACAAGGGCGAGCGCAGCTTGGCGGATTCGCCTTGACCCAAACTGGCGGCCATTCGAACGGCCAATTAGCGTCCGTCCGGCGTGCGAAGGCCGATCCATTTGTCCTTGACCTGATCGAAATGGATGGTCGGATCGTATTGCGTAACGCTCAGGTTAAGGTTCGCGGCAGACAGGCGGCCGACCGCGGCCATTACCGCATAGGAGGCGACGACCCGGTCGCGCTGCGCGGTAACGAGGACCACTCTCGCATTCAGCAACTGCTGCTGCTGAAAAAGAATATCAAAAGTCGTGCGCTGACCGACTTCCGCTTCTTGCCGGATGCTGTCGAGCGCGATTTCGTTGGACTTGACCGAAGCCTGGGACGATTGAATGACGCCGCGCGCGGTATCGAGTTGGCCCCAGGAGGAAACCACCGTCGCGCGCACCGAATCACGTTGTAAATCAGCCTGTAGCCTGGCCTGACCGAGCGTTTCCTTGGCCTGGCGCGTCCGTGCGTAGACCTCGCCACCTTCATAAATCGGCACGGTAAGCTGACCGACAATCGAGGCATTTAGCTCTCGTTCTCCCGGAACTCCCTGAAAGTTGTAATTGTTCTGGACGCTGCCGACGAGGTTGACAGTCGGGTAGAGTTCTCCCTCGACGAGCTTGACCTGCAA